>NZ_JAYGIC010000147.1:0-18254 GCF_034931105.1 Synechococcus sp. CCY9201
CTCGCCTCGGAGGTGGGTGCGGCGACCCTGCGGGCCGGGGGCAATGCGGTGGATGCGGCGGTGGCCACGGCCTTCGCCCTGGCGGTGACCCTGCCCCAGGCGGGCAACATCGGCGGCGGCGGCTTCCTGGTGCTCTGGTTACCCGGAGCCTCACCGGCAGCGGCCCGTGGCTGCCCGCTGGAGCGCGATCCCGAGCTGCGTCTGGGGGGTGGCACTGCCGTGGCAGTGAATTTCCGCGAAAAGGCGCCCCTGGCGGCCCGGCCCGACCTGTTCCTGCGCGCCGATGGCACGGTGGACCGGCAGCGGGCCACCCGCAGCCTGCTCAGCACCGGTGTGCCCGGCACGGTGGCGGGCCTGACCCTGGCCCAGCACTGCTATGGCCGCCTGCCGCTGCGGAACGTTCTGGCACCAGCGATCGACCTCGCCCGAGAGGGTTTCCGGGTCGGCCGGGTACTGAGCGATTCCCTCACCGCTGCCGCCCCGCTGCTGCAGGCCGATCCCACCTCCCGGCGCCTGTTCTTCGGGGCGAATGCGCCGGCCTCGACTTCCCACCATGCCGCTGCACCGCGCCCCCTCGCGCCGGGGGAGCTGCTGGTCCAGCCGGAGCTGGCGGACACCCTCAGCCGCATCGCTTCCGAGGGGGAGCGCGGCTTCTACCGGGGCCCCACGGCCGAGAACCTGGTGGCCCTGATGCGCGAGCGCGGTGGCCTGATCCGCCACGACGATCTGCAGGCCTACCGGGCCCAGCTGGTGCGGCCGCTCAGCACGCAGTTCCGCGGTGCCACCGTGCTCACCCAGCCGCCCCCCAGCAGCGGCGTGACCCTGCTGCAACTGCTGAAGCTGCTCGAACCGCTGGATCTCGAAGCGAGCGGCCTCAATGGTGCCGCCACGATCCACCCGATGGTGGAAGCGATGAATCTGGCCTTCCGCGACCGCAACGCCCTGCTCGGCGATCCCGATCAGGTGGCGGTGCCCCTGGATCGCTTGCTCGATCCGGCTCGGCTCGCCGCCCAGCGGCGCAGCATCAACGGGCGACGGCACCGGCCCGCGGCGGAGCTGGCGGCCGAACCAGCCCTGGGCCGGGAGGGAACCAACACCACCCACCTCTCGGTGGCAGACGCCCAGGGAGGCTTGGTGGCCCTCACGACCACGCTCAACTTCGCCTACGGCAACGGTGTCAGCGTGCCGGGCGCGGGTTATCTGCTTAACAATGAAATGGACGATTTCACCGCCCTGCCCGGTGCGGCTAATGCCTTCGGGCTGCGGCAGGGCGAGGCGAACGCCATCGCCCCAGGCCGAAGGCCGCTGAGCTCGATGAGCCCCACCCTGGTGTTCCGCGCCAATGGGGAGCCCTGGCTGGCCACCGGAACCCCCGGCGGCAGCCGCATCATCACCACAGTGCTGCAGGTACTGCTCAATCGCCTGGTGTTCGGGCTCAACCTGGCCGGGGCAGTGGCCTCACCGCGGCTGCACAGCCAGCTCTGGCCCGATCAGATCAGCCTGGAGCAGGGCTTCAGCCCAGACACGATCGATCTGCTCGAGAAGCTGGGCCACCACGTGGTGAAGACGGCGGCGATGGGATCGGCCAACAGCGTGGAGGTGGTGCCCAAGGCAGCCGGTGGCGGCAGCCTCGGGGTCGCGGATCCGCGCCGCCCCGAAGGAGCCACCGTGGCGGAGTGAAGATCAACTGCCGTGCATCATTGGCTCACTCGGCGGCAGGGGCCGCGGTGAGCAGATTCACCCCAGAAAAGGCCAGGGCGATACCGAACAGGGTGCCGATCGCCCAGAGGCTGTCGGCCGGCCATTCGGCGATCAGCATCACCCCCAGGATCGCCGTGACGATGCCATCCAGCAGCACCAGGCCGCGGGCCGGAGCCGCACTGCCGGCCGCCGCTGCCAGCTCCATCACACCCTCGAAGGCCAGCAGGAAACCCACGAACAGGGTGAGACTCACTTCGCTGCTCACAGGGAAGAAGAGGATCCACACGCCACCGGCCAGATAGAGCAGGCCCGATAGACCGCGCAGCACCTTGGCCTGGGTGGTGGGCACGCCACTGATGCGCAGAAACTGGGAGATACCGGCCGCCATGGCCACACCGCCGATGCCGATGGTGAGCAGGGTGGCGGAGACGAAGGGCAGCACAATCGCCAGACCGGCCGCTGCAAACAGCAGTCCGGCGGTGATCCAGCGCAGCAGGGGAGAGGCGGGAGCAGCCACAGCAATCAACAACGGCGTCTTGAAAAGCTAATCGCGGCCATCGCGACTTTCGGTGTGCAAATGCCGATGCAACTGTCACAATCCATCACAGAGCCCGCGCTTCCTGCCAGCTCCGCGCAAGGTTGGATGTAATGCCGGCCCGTTGCTGTCCGCATGCTCGAGCTGCTGCCCCCCCTCAACGATCACAACCTCCCCTGGATGGACACGATCCATCCGATCGTTGTCCATTTCGTGATCGCCATGGCGGTGATCAGCGTGATCTTTGATTTCATCGGCGTGTTCGCCAGACGGCCCAACCTGTTCGAGGTGAGCTTCTGGAATCTGCTGGTCGCCACGGTGGCGATCTTCGTGGCGATCATCTTCGGCCAGATCGAGGCTGGCCTGGCCTCGCCCTACGGCGCCTCGCGCGACATCCTCAATCTGCACAGCACGATCGGCTGGTCGCTGGCCGCCGTGCTCGCGGTGCTGTCCGCCTGGCGCTACGTGATCCGCAGCCGGGATCCCCGCAGCCTCCCCCTGCCGTTTCTCGGAGCTGGCGCCGTGCTCGGTCTGCTCGTGGCCGTACAGGTCACCCTGGGCAACCAGCTGATCTGGATCTACGGCCTGCACACCGTGAAGGTGGTTGAAGTCCTGCGCGCCGCCCAGATCTGATGGCCCTTCTCTACCTGCCCGAACCACCACCGATCGAGCAGATTGCGGCACGCCTGGGGCCGAACGGGCTGCCCTATGCGATTCCGATTCACCCCACCTTGGTGCATTTCACGATCGGCCTGTTCGTGATCGCCATTGCCTTTGATGTGGTGGGTGCGCTCTATCCCCTTGAGAAGCGTGTGTTCCGCTTCCTGGCGCTGCCGATCACGCGCTCCGGCTTTCACGATGTGGGCTGGTACAACCTGCTGGCCTGTGCGGTGCTCAGCTTCTTCACCGTGGCAGCAGGCTTCGGCGAGATGTTGCTGGCGGTGCCGCTGCCCGATGTGACCAGCGCCCTTGGCCTGCAGAGCATGGCCACCATGGTGTGGCACGGCGTCGGCGGCGTGGCCCTGCTGCTGGTGATCGTGGCGATGACGATCTGGCGGGGTCTGCAGCGCTTTCGCTGGCGCCAGGACCTGGGCCGCCAGGTGCAATGGAGCTACCTGCTGGTCGGCCTGGGCCTGTTTGCGGTGCTGGGGTTGCACGGCACCCTCGGCGCCGAACTGGCCGCCGAATTCGGCGTGCACGTCACCGCCGATCAACTGCTGGCGGCGGGTCTCGCCCTGGGTGAGGGGCTGCCCTGATCCCCGCCTGACCCCCAAAACCTCGCCCCGTTCAGTTCCGCCCAGTCCCGCCCCGCCATGACCGACCTCTCCGCCGCCAGCGCTGGCCCGCTCCGCCCCAGGACCCTGGGATTGGTGGCGATCGCGCTGCTGCTCGATGGGGTCGCCAGCCTGCGTATGGCCGACTGGTCGCACCAGTGGCTGCCGCTGCCAGCCTCAGCGGCGGCGCCCTACGTGGACGATCTCTTCGCCCTGGAAACGGGGATCGGCACCTTCATCTTCCTGGGGTGCGTGTCCGTGATCGGCTGGACGTTGCTGTTCAACCGTGCCCCCAAATACGACATGGACGACGGTGACCCGATCGAGGGGAACCTGCGGCTGGAGATCACCTGGACGATCATTCCCCTGGTGATCGTGATGCTGATCGCCTGGCACGCCATCCGCGTCAGCGACACCCTCGCCACCCTCGGCGGCAAGGTGCGCGTCACCGGCACGGCCGAAGCCATGGCGCTGGCTGAGCCGGGTGGCGTGGCAGCAGCCGGCGGCTTCGGCCCGATCGAGGTGATCGGCCGACAGTGGTCGTGGGAGTTCGTCTATCCCAACGGCGTGCACAGCACCGAACTGCACCTGCCCTTGAACCTGCGCTCCAGCTTCCACCTGATCGCCACGGATGTGATCCACGGCTTCTTCATCCCGGCCTTCCGGTTGAAGCAGGACATGATCCCCGGCAGCGTGATCGATTACAGCCTCATCCCCACCCGCGAGGGCCGTTACCGGCTGCGCGATTCGATGTTCAGCGGTGGTTACTTCTCCTCCAACCAGACCGACGTGGTGGTGGAAAGCGAGGCCAACTTCCAGCGCTGGCTGGAGCAGGCCGCCCGGCAGCCGCTGAAACCTGGCTACAACGAGGCCCGCCTGCTCTACGAGAAGCGACTGGCCGAGGGAGATCGCGGCTGGGCCACCGTGCCGCCGGCCCCACCCCCCTTGGTGCATGTGAGCACCGATCCCGCCGCCGTTCATGTGTCCTGAGCCTGCCACCATGTCGTCCTCCGTCTCGTTCGATCCGCGGGTTCTCAAGACACCCCATCCAGTGCCGGGAGCACCGGACAACTGGAAGCGATTCTTCAGCTTCAACACCGATGCCAAGGTGATCGGCATCCAGTACATCGCCACAGCCCTGTTCTATCTGCTGGTGGGGGGTGTGCTGGCGATGATCATGCGGGGTGAGCTGATCACACCACCGGCGGATCTGGTCGATCCATCCGTCTACAACGGCCTCTACACCATGCATGGAACAGTGATGCTGTTCCTGTTCCTGTTTCCGATCCTCAACGGCTTCAACAACCTGTTGATCCCGCCGATGATCGGCGCGCCGGACATGGCCTTTCCCCGCCTGAATGCGGCGGCCTTCTGGCTGTTTCCCGTCTTCGGCGTGATTCTGATGGCCAGCTTTCTGGTGCCCGGTGGACCCTCAGGCTCCGGCTGGTGGGCCTATCCGCCGCAGAGCATCCAGAACCCGCTCGGCCACATTGTCAACGGCCAGTTCCTCTGGATCCTGGCGGTGGCCCTGTCGGGAATCTCCTCGATCATGGGGGCGATCAATTTCGTCACCACGATCATCCGCATGCGGGCCCCGGGCATGGGCTGGTTCCGCCTGCCGATCTTCTGCTGGACGGCGATGGCCGCCCAGACCATCCAGCTGGTGGGGCTGCCGGTGCTCACTGCCGGGGCGGTGCTGCTGCTGTTCGATCTCAGCTTCGGTACCAGCTTTTACCGACCGGAAGGTGGCGGGGATCCGATGCTGTATCAGCATTTCTTCTGGTTCTATTCCCACCCCGCCGTCTACGTGATGGTGCTCCCGGTGTTCGGCATCTTTTCCGAACTGTTCCCCGTTTACGCCCGCAAGCCCCTGTTCGGCTACAAGGTGGTGGCGATCGCCTCCTTCGGCATCACCGTGCTGAGCCTGATCGTGTGGGTGCACCACATGTTCTACAGCGGCACACCGCAGTGGATGCGCAACCTCTTCATGGTCACCACCATGCTGATCGCCGTTCCCACCGGCATCAAGGTGTTCGCCTGGATCGCCACGCTCTGGCGCGGCAAGCTGCGGCTCACCACGGCGATGTTGTTCTGCCTGGGCGGCCTGGTGAACTTCATCTTCGCCGGCATCACCGGTGTGATGCTGGCCACCGTGCCGGTGGATATTCATGTGGGCAACACCTACTTCGTGGTGGGCCATTTCCACACGGTGATCTTCTCCACCATCACCTTTGGGGTCTATGCCGGCATCTACCACTGGTTCCCCAAATTCACCGGCCGCATGACCTATGAGGGCCTCGGCAAACTCCATTTCGCTCTCACCTTCGTGGGTGCCCAGCTCAATTTCATCCCCATGCACTGGGCCGGGCTGATGGGCATGCCCCGCCGGGTGGCCTCCTACGACCCGGAGTTCGCCTTCGCCAACGTGCTCGCCAGCCTCGGTGCCTTCCTGCTGGGGGTAGCCATGATTCCGTTCATCCTCAACATCGTCAGCTCCTGGGCGCGCGGACCGAAGGCGCCACCCAACCCCTGGCAGGCGATCGGGCTGGAGTGGCTGCTGCCCTCACCACCGCCAGCTGAAAACTTCGAAGACGACGTTCCCACCGTGATCAGCGGCCCCTACGGCTATGGCCTGAACAAGCCCCTGGTCGAGAACGAAGCGCACTATGTCGCCCGCGCCCTGGAGGCCTGATCGATGACCCTCTCCTCCCCCTTACCTGCCGACGATCCCGCCGCGGCGAGCGGCTCGCATCACGGCCATGCCAATCACACCCTGACCGGGTTCGTGATCTTCCTGCTCTCGGAGAGCGTGATCTTTCTGGCCCTGTTCGCCGGCTACGCCGTGTTCAAGATGTCGTCGCCGGTGTGGTTACCGGCTGGGGTGGAGGGGCTGGAGATCCGCGAGCCCCTGCTCAATACGGTCGTGCTGGTGAGCAGCAGCGGGGTGGCCTGGCTGGCGGAGCGTTGCCTCAAGCGCCAGCAGCTGGTGGGCTTCCGGCTGTGGTGGCTGCTCACCATGGCGATGGGCAGCTTCTTCGTCTATGGCCAGGCCGTGGAATGGCTCCACCTCGGTTTCGGTCTGGGTGATGGCATCTTTGGGAGCACCTTCTATGTGCTCACCGGCTTTCACGGCCTGCACGTGATCACGGGAATCCTGCTGATGGGCCTGATGCTGCAGCGCTCGTTCCGCCCCGGCAACTATGACCAGGGCGAAACCGGCGTGGTGGCCGTCTCGCTGTTCTGGCACTTTGTGGATGTGATCTGGATCGTGCTGTTCGTTCTGATCTACGTCTGGCAGCGCTCATGATCATCGACGACCATTTCTACGACGTTGTCATCGTCGGCAGTGGCGCCGGCGGCGGCACCCTCGCCGGTGAGCTGGCGGACGCCGGCCATTCGGTGCTGCTGCTGGAACGGGGCGGTCCCCTGCCCCTGGCCGAGCAGAACCTGGTCGATGTGGACCTGTTCCGCCGGCCCCGCTTTCACCCAGACGAACCCTGGTTCGGCAGCGACGGCGATCCGTTCGCACCGCAGATGGTCTATGCCCTGGGCGGCAACACCAAGATCTGGGGCGGTGCCCTGCAGCGGATGCGGGAGGCCGAGTTCAGCGGGCTGCCCCTGCAGGAGGGGGTCGCGCCCGACTGGGAGCTGCGCTACATCGACCTGGCCCCCTGGTACGACCGCGCCGAAACCCTCTACCGCGTCCATGGGCGCGCCGGTCTCGATCCGTGCGAACCACCACGCCAGGGCGACTATGCCCACCCGCCCCGGCCGATCGATCCGCTGCTGGAGCAGCTGCAGCAGGGGCTGGAGCGGCAGGGGCTGCATCCCTACCCGCTGCCGCTGAGCTGGTCCACCTCGGCGCTCGATCCCAGCGGGGATGCCGAACGGTTCGGCATCGATCGGGCCACCACACAGTCGGGCTTCACCCTGCGGTACGGCGCCGAAGTGGAGACACTGCATGTCAGCCCCAGCGGCACCGAGGTGCGTGGGGTGGAGGCCCTGATCGATGGCCAGCGCTGGCTGTTCCGCGGCCATCAGATCGTGCTGGCGGCCGGTGCGGTGAACACCCCCGCCATCCTGCTGCGCTCCATCAGCGACCGCCATCCCGATGGCCTGGCCAACGGCTCCGATCAGGTGGGGCGCAACCTGATGAAGCCGCAGCTCAGCGCCCTGCTGCAGCGCGCCAGCCAACCCGGCAGCGGCAGCTACGGGCCCAGCCTGGGCCTGACGGATTACTACTGGGGCGATCGCAATGTCTCGTTCCCGCTGGGATCGATCCAGAACGGCGGCGGCGTGCTTCAGGACACGCTCTTCGCCGAATCACCACCGGTGCTGTCGCTGGTGAGTCGCCTGCTGCCGGACAGCGCCCTCGAGTGGCTGGCCAAGCGCTCGGTCTGCTGGTGGGCGATGAGCGCGGTGCTGCCCGATCCCGACAACCGCATCAGCCTGCGCCGCGGCGGCAGTCTGCAGGTGAACTACCTGGCCAACAACCTGGAGGCCCACGACCGGCTGGTGTACCGCTGGCTCGACACCATGAAGAAGGTGGAGGCTGATCCCGAAACCACGGTGGTGCAGGCGGCGCCGATCTATCCCCGCGGCGAGGCGCCGCTGAGTGTGATGGGTCTGGCCTGCGGCACCTGCCGCATGGGCAGCGATCCGGCCCGGTCGGTGGTGGATCTCGATGGAGCCTGCCATCAGCTGGCCAACCTCTCGATCGCCGATGCCAGCATCCTGCCCAGTTGTCCGGCGGTGGGTCCGGGCCTCACCGTGATCGCCCTGGCCCTGCGCCTGGCCGATCGCCTCAAGGCCAGCCTGCGATGACGGAGGGCAGCGCAACCGCAACGGCCGCCGACTCCGACTCGAGCGAGGCGCGCCGCATCGCTGAACGGGATCAGGGACTAGCGCCCTGGGATCTGTGGGGATCCTATCTGCCGGATCGCCAGTGGGGCACCGTGCGGGAAGACTATTCCGCCGATGGAAATGCCTGGCGTTCCTTTCCCCACGACCAGGCCCGCTCGCGCGTCTACCGCTGGGGGGAAGACGGTCTGCTGGGGCTGTGCGATGCCGAGTGCCGGCTCTGCTTCTCGGTGGCCCTCTGGAACGGCGTGGATCCGATCCTCAAGGAGCGGCCCTTCGGGCTCGGCAATCCGGAGGGCAACCACGGCGAAGACATCAAGGACTACTACTTCCACCTGGCCAACACGCCCACCCATGCCTTCATGCGGGGCCTGTATCGCTATCCGCAGCGGGAGTTTCCCTACCAGCAGCTGCTGGAGGAGAACGGCCGGCGCGGCCGCGATCAACCGGAATACGAACTGATCGACACCGGCATCTTCGAGGACGATCGCTACTTCGATCTCGAGATCACCTATGCCAAAGCCTCAGCCACCGACATCCTGATCCGCCTGCGGGCCGTGAACCGGGCCCGTGTGGCCGCGCCCCTGACCCTGCTGCCCAACCTCTGGCTGCGTAACACCTGGAGCTGGGGCTATCCCGAAGAGGTGGAGCATCGCCTGCAGGCCAGCGGTGATGGTCTGATCAGCGAGGCCATTCCAAACCTGGGCCGCTACGGCCTGCGCTGCGGTGAAGCGGGTCGCTGGTTGTTCACCGACAACGAAACCAACCACGCGCGTCTGTACGGCAAGCCCAATCCAACGCCCTTTCAGAAAGATGGGTTTCACCGCTATGTGATCGCGGCCGAGACGGGCGCCGTTAACCCGGCCGGCAGTGGCAGCAAAGCGGCGATCCTGCTGCAGCGCCTGCTGGAACCGGGCGAAGAGTGGGTGGTGGATCTGCGGCTGCAGGCCCTCGACGGCGCGTCGAGCGCTGCTTCGACCGAACCGCACTCGACGGATCACGATCCCTTGCCGCCGGATCCCTTTGGGGCGGAGTTCTCGCGGTTGCTGAACCTGCGCGAGCAGCAATGGCACGACTACTTCAGCCAGTGCGCCCCCGGGCTCGGGGACGACGACCGGCGCATCTTTCTGGCGGCTTCAGCCGGTCTGCTGTGGTGCAAGAAGTACTACGGCTGGAGCGTGCTGCGCTGGCTGGAAGGTGATCCGACCCAGCCGCCCCCACCGGCGCAGCGCTGGGGCAGTGCCACGGCCGAGTGGCAGAGGTTGCATGCGCACGATGTGATTGCGATGCCCGATGCCTGGGAGTATCCCTATTTCTGCCAGTGGGATCTGATGTTCCACGCGGTGGCCTTCGCCGGCATTGATCCAACCACCGCCAAGGAGCAGTGCCTGCTGCTGCGCAGCCCCCATTACACCGCGCCCAACGCCCAGACACCGGCCTACGAATGGGCCCTGTCGGATCCAAATCCGCCGATCGGGGCCTGGGCGGCGATGCGCATCTTTCAGATCGATCGCAAGAACACCGAGGAAGCGGATTCAGCCTTCCTGGCCAGGTCGTTGCGCAAGTTGCTGCTGGAATATGGCTGGTGGGCCAACCGCAAC
This sequence comes from Synechococcus sp. CCY9201, assembly GCF_034931105.1. Taxonomy (NCBI): domain Bacteria; kingdom Bacillati; phylum Cyanobacteriota; class Cyanophyceae; order Synechococcales; family Synechococcaceae; genus Synechococcus; species Synechococcus sp. CCY9201. Next base: position 9,972 of record NZ_JAYGIC010000147.1, read on the forward strand.
GACCGCAGCGGCGACAACGTGTTCGACGGCGGCTTTCTGGGCCTCGATAACATCGCCGTTTTCGATCGACGCTTCCCGCTGGCCGATGGCAGCCACATCAAGCAGTGCGATGGCACTGCCTGGATGGCCTCGCTGAGCCTCAATCTGCTGCAGATCGCGGTGGAACTCAGCCGGGAGCAACCGGATGTGGCTGATCTCTGCGAGCGCTTCGTGGTGGATTATGTGCAGCTCGCCATCGCGCTCAATTCCCAGGACGACAACAGCGTGCTCAGCTGGGATGAGCAGGATGGCTTCTATTACGACGTGATCCAGCGGCCCGATGGCAGCTTTGATTATCTGCGCAGCCGCTCGATCACCGGCCTGATCCCCCTGCTGGCCGTGACCAGTTTCGATGTGGAGACCGTGCTGCGTCTGCCGGTGCTGGATGTGCGCAACACCCTGGCCTGGCTGATTCATGAGCGCACCACCCCGGCCTGGGTGGCGGAGCATCTGGGCCTCTGGAACAACGACCGGATCCTGTTCGCCCTGGTGCCCCGCGAACGGTTGCAGCGCATCTGCGAACGGCTGTTCGACGAAGATGAATTTCTTTCACCCCACGGCATCCGCTCCCTCTCCAAGGTCTACGGCGAGCACCCTTACACCTATTGCGAAGCTGGTGAAAGCCAGACCCTGGCCTATGCACCGGCCGACAGTCCGGTGGCGATGTTCGGCGGCAATTCCAACTGGCGCGGGCCGGTGTGGGTGCCGATCAACTATCTGCTGATCGAGGCACTCCAGAAGTTCGCCCACTTCTATGGCGACAGTTTCCAGGTGGAATTCCCGACCCGCTCGGGGCGCTGGCTGAATCTCTGGCAGGTGTCGCTGGAGCTGGAGAAGCGCCTTGTGGGCCTGTTCCGGCTCGGAGACGATGGCGCCCGGCCCTTCTGGGGAGACACACCCAGCTTCCGCAACGATCCCCGCTGGCGTGACCTGATCCAGTTCAACGAATACTTTGATGGGGATAACGGCCGCGGCATCGGCGCCTCCCATCAGACTGGCTGGACGGCGATGGTCTGCAAGATGCTGGTACAGCTGGCCCGCTATCCGGAGAGCTGAGCTGGACAGCCCAATGATCCCACCATTCCTGCCAGAGCAGCCTCAGCTCACCGCACTGTTCCCTCTCCACCGATCCCCCTGCTCCCATGGAGATGACCGGTCCGTCCCTGCACACCTCAGCCCTGCCTGATCCGCGCCAGTTGATCGTGAACAATGGCGATCACTTCGATGTGGTGATCATCGGTAGCGGCGCCGGTGGCGGCACCCTGGCCCGCCATCTGGCGACGAGTGGCCTGCGGATTCTGGTGCTGGAGCGCGGCGACTGGCTGCCGCAGGAGCCCCAGAACTGGGATGCCGAGGAGGTGTTTCAGAAAGGCCGTTACGTCTCGAAAGACACCTGGTTCGACAAGCGGGGCCAGCCCTTTCAACCCGGCAGTCACTACATGGTGGGGGGTGCCACGAAGATGTACGGCGCCGCCCACTTCCGCCTGCGGGAGCAGGACTTCGAGGCCCTGACCCATCACGACGGCCTGTCGCCGGCCTGGCCGTTGCGCTACGCCGACTTCGAACCTTTCTACCAACGGGCCGAGCAGCTGTATCACGTGCACGGCCTGCGCGGTGAGGATCCCACCGAGCCGCCCGCCAGCGGTCCCTATCCCCATCCGCCGGTGGCCCATGAGCCACGCATGCAGCAGCTGGTGGATGATCTGAAATCGGCGGGACTGCATCCGTTTCATGCCCCCAGCGGCGTGCTGCTCGATGAAGCCAACATGGCCTTCAGCCGCTGCCGCAAGTGCAACTGCTGCGACGGTTTTCCCTGCCTGATGCACGCCAAGTCCGATGCCGAGGTGATCGGCATCCGTCCGGCCCTGGCCGCCGCCACGGTGTCGTTGCTGACCCGCGCCCACGTGCAGCGTCTGCTCACCGATGCAACGGGCCGCAGCATCACAGCGGTGGAGCTTGAGCGGGATGGGGAGCCGATGCGGGTGAGAGGCGATGTGGTGGTGGTGAGCTGCGGCGCCGCCAACAGCGCCCGCCTGTTGCTGCAATCGGCCAATGACCAGCACTCCCAGGGGCTGGCCAACGGTTCCGATCAGGTGGGCCGCAACTACATGTTCCACAACAGCAAGGCGATGGTGGCCCTGGCCCATGAGCCCAACACCACCGTGTTTCAGAAAACGGTGTCGATCAACGACTGGTATCTCGGCGATGCCGAGTTCGCCTACCCGATGGGCAATATCCAGATGACCGGCAAGACCAACGGCGCGATCATGAAGGGCTATGCGCCCCTGGAAACCTTCCTGATGCCGGGCTGGTCGATGGACCGGATCGCGGCACACGCACTCGATTTCTGGATCTCCTCGGAAGATCTGCCCCACCCCGAAAACCGGGTCACGGTGGATAGCCAGGGCCACATCCACCTCAGCTACACGCCCAACAACCAGAGCGCCGCCAAGCACCTCTCCGACCGGCTCACCGGCCTGCTGGAGCGCCTCTACCTGCGCAAGCATCTGGTGGAGCGGCAGATCTACATCAAGAGCGCCATGTCGATCGCGGCGGTGGGGCACCAGGCCGGCACCTGCCGCTTCGGTTCCGATCCGGCCAGTTCCGTGCTGGATCTGAACTGCAAAGCCCACGAGCTCGACAACCTCTACGTGGTGGATACCAGCTTCATGCCCAGCATCGGCGCCGTGAATCCATCCCTCACCGCCATCGCCAACGCCCTGCGGGTGGGGGATCACCTGATCGAACGGCTGCGCTGAAATCCCTGCCCGCGAAAACGCTCACTCCAAGACAATCAACTGATGGCCATCGGGATCAGCCAGCCTCAATCCCCGCTGCCAAGGGGGGAAAGCCTCGCCCAGGTCGAGCACCCCTGACAGCAGCTGACCGCCGCAGGCACCAACCTGGGCAGCCACCTGATCCAGATCGCTGACCGCCAGACGGATGTGCCAGTGGGCCAGGTCCTGCAGGGCCTGATCGGCCGGCATCGGCAGCCCCCGGTTGGGTGGCTGGTAATCGAGGGTCTCGATGCCCATGCCCTGCGGGCAGCGCAGGGGCGTGATCGTCACCCGCGTCTCCTGGAGGCCGTCGAGCCGGTCCTGCTCCGGGCCTCTGTTGTCGCCGCTGGGCAGCGCCTCCAGGCCGAGCACGGCGGCGTAGAAGGCGCGGCTGCGGGCCGTGTCCGCGATGGCGATGGCACTGTGATCGATGCCGAGCAGCCTCGGGAGGGGGCCGGGGCAAGGCTGGTGCCAGCGGCCATCGCCCTTGCCGGCCGGGTACTGCAGCAGCTCGAGGTTATGGCCATCAGGATCGCGGAATTTGAAGGCCCGGATGCCGGCGGCGGCGGTGTTCCAGTCCGGCAGGCGCTGGGGGGCCTCCGACACGGCCGTGAGCGAGCCACTGGCCAGCAACGGTTGCAGGTGCCCGTGCAGGGCTTCGAGATCGGGCGTCACCAGGCAGAGGTGCTGGAACCAGAGATCACAGCTGCGCGATTCGGGAGGGATCGCACGGCCTGGCCGCTGGCCCGCACCGGGATCCAGCACCTGCAGCAGATCCAGCCGCTCCTGCCCCACCCCCAGCCGCAGGCGGCGCAGCTGGCCCTGGCCCAGACCCAGCAATGCGGCCTCGGCGCCCCCCTGGATGCAGTCCTGCCCCAGCAGCGTGAAGCCCAGGCTGTCGCAGAAGAAGGCGGCGCTGCGCTCGGCATCGCGGCAGGTGAAGGCGACCGACTGGATCTGCGGCCGGGGGCAGATGGAGGGGCTCAAGACTCGGTGCCCGCCGCGGGGTGAACGGACACGGCGGGCCGCTGCAGCACGATGCTGAGCACGCCGCCCAGGGTGATCAGCGCGGTGCCGAACCACACCGGTGGGGTGGGTTGTTCGGCAAACCAGATCCAGCCGATCAGACCGGCAAACACGACCGAGGAATATTGAAAAGCGCCGATCGCCCCCGGTTCGGCATAGGTGTAAGCCTTGATCAACAGGAACTGAAAACAGGCCAGGCAAGCTCCCGAAGCCACGACCGTGGCCCACTGAGCTGGGTCAATACCGCTGAGCAATGCTGCGCCAACGCCTGGCGGCCGCAAGGGGCCGAGAACCGCCAGGGTGGCGCCGATGCTGCCGATGATCAGGAAATAGGCCATCTGGGTGAGCGGCGATTCACTGCGGTCCAGCCGTTTCACGGCCAGAAACTCCACCGCGCAGAGCAGACCGGCCGCCAGCCCGAGCAGATCACCGGGACGGGAGAGCAGTGACGCATTCGGCTGCACCACGATCACCATCCCGGCGAAGCCGATCGCGAGGCACCCCCAGAGGGCGCGGGGCACCTGCTGACCGAGCACCAGCAAGGCCAGCAGAGGGATGAACAGTGGCGTGGTGTTCAGCAGCACATTGGCATTGACCAGATTCACCAGCCGAGCCGCGGTGATGAACAGGAAGAATCCAGCCAGACCGGTGCAGCTGCGCAGCACATGCAGATGCAGAACGGTCGTGCGCAGATCCCGCCCGCCCCGCAAGAGCAGCCAGGGCAGGATCAGCCCAAGGGCGATCACGAAGGTGAGCCAGGTGAACTGCATCGCCCCCATGCCACTGCCGAGGGCCTTGCCGAAGGCGCTCTGGGCGGTGTTGGCCAGAAAGGCCAGCACCAGCAGGCCGGAACCCAGCATCAACGAGCCCATTGTGGTCTCCGCCATCGCCCCATGCTTAGCGTCAAGGGCATCCCTGTCACCCGTGGGTACTGTGACCAACACCGCCAATCCTGAAGCCGCCCGCAGCCTGGCCCACCTGTTGGAAGGGAAGGTGGCGATCGTCACCGGCGGGAACAGCGGCATCGGCAAGGCGATCGTGGAAGCCCTGGCCCATCGCGGCGCCAAGGTGGTGATCGACTACCGCTCCCATCCCGAAGCCACCGAGGAGATCGAACGTGAGATCGGCGCCTTCGGCGGCAGCAGCTATGGAGTGCAGGCGGATGTCTCGAAGCTCGACGATCTCCAGCGCCTGGTGAAGGCAGCGGTGGAGAAATACGGCCGCCTGGATGTGATGGTCAACAATGCCGGCATCGAAACCCGCACCTCGATTCTCACCACCACACCCGACGACTACGACAAGGTGCTCGATGTGAACCTGCGCGGTGTGTTCTTCGCCACCCAGTACGCCGCCCAGCAGATGATCGCCCAGGGCGGCGGCGGCCGCATCATCAACATCTCCTCGGTGCACGAAGACTGGCCGATGCCGAACAACACCCCCTACTGCCTGGCCAAGGGGGGCGTCCGCATGCTCACCCGCACCGCCGCCCTGGAACTGGCCCCCCACGGCATCACCTTGGTGAACGTGGGGCCCGGAGCTGTGGCCACCCCGATCAACGACTCCACGATGAACAACCCGGAACTGCTGGCCAAACTGGATGCCGCCATTCCCCTGGGGCGCATGGCGCAGCCGGAGGAAGTGGCCAATGTGGTGGCCTTCCTGGCCAGCGACGACGCCAGTTACATCACCGCCACCACGATCTTCGCCGATGGCGGCATCATGCAGAGCAGCCCGGGCCTCTGAATCGGAAGCAGCGACAGATGACGCGCGGTTGGCTGGGGCGCCAGGTCGCCGATCCGGAGGGGCAGGTGCTGCTGGCCCAGGGAGGGGTCGCCATGCTCACGGCGGCCTGGGTGCTGTTCTGGCCGGTGCCCACCGAGGTGCGGGGCCGGGGGGTGTTCATCGTGCCCAACGCCGCCCGGGTGGTGGACGCCCGCGCTGAGGGTCAGATCCTGGCCATCCCGGTGCGGGCGGGAGAGCGGGTGCGGCGCGGCACCGTGCTGTTCCGCCTCGACCTGCCGGCCCTGGAGCAGGAGGTACAGCGACAGGAGCGGGATCTGCGTGAGCTCCAGAGCATCGATGCCGACCTGAGCCGCCGCGACCGGATCCGGCTGGCGGCGGCAGGGCGGGTGCGGGACACGGCGCTGACCAACCTGCGGCGGGAGGAGGAGCGGCTGGGGGCGTTGCGCCGCACCTACGACCAGAAGACGGCCGATTTCCAGCTGCTGGCCCAGCGACGGGTGGTCGCCCCCCTGGCCCCTGGATCTGGAGAGCACCCTGCTGGCGGATCGTGATGGCATCCTGCTGGATCTGCAGGTGGTGCGGGGCCAGTCGGTCAAACCGGGCCAGCGGCTCGGCACCCTGGCCGAGGGTGAGGAGGGCCCCCTGAAGGCTGTGGCCTACTTCGCCCCGGCCGATGCCCGCCGGCAGCGGCCGCCGCTGCCGATGGAGGTGGTGCCCGACTGGGAGGAACGTGGGCGCTTCGGGGGGATCACCGACCAGGTGAAGCAGGTGGGGCTGCTGCCGGCCACCCGGGAGGATATCGACACCACCCTGGGCAATCCCCAGCTGGCCGAGGCGCTGGGGGGTGGCGGCCCGGTGATGCGGGTCGACATCCTGCTCAACTCTGACGGCCGCACGGCCCCCGACAGCACTGACCCCGACAGCACGGCCCCCAGCTCTGCCGGTTACCGCTGGACCCTGTCACGCGGCAGCACGGTGTTCCCGATCCGGGCCGGGCTCACCCTGCGGGCCCATGGCTACGTGGAATGGCGCACGCCGATCAGCTATCTCCTACCGGTGTTCCGCGATCTCACCGGCTCCTACCGCAACCTCGGCCAGGAGCGCCAGGACGTGCCGGCCCTGCGCCAGAAGGGATCCTTGCCATGAAGCTATCCACCTCGCCGCTGGGCCGGGAACTGCCGCTGCTGATCGTGGAGATCGCCCTGCTGGTGGTGCTGCTGCATGCCAACGCTCCGGAGGTCTGGTTCTGGTTTGCAGTGTTGCTGCTGCTGTTGCTCTGGCGCTTCCTGGCCTGGCAGACGCGGCGCATCCAGCGCTCCAGGGCGCCGCAGGGGCCTCAGGAGCCTGTCGACTCCCCGGCGGCAGCGGCCGGCAGCACCAGCGGCAGCGACACCGGGGCGCCGGGCTGATCCGGCACCGGCAGCAGCTCCCGCAGCAGCTGGGCGTAGCTGCCGTTGGCCAGGGTGATCGATTCGGCCACCCCCTCCATCGCCTGGGTGAGCAGGCGGATCGTGTCGCTCACATCGGTGTAGTTGGCCAGCCCGAGCTGGTAGCGGGCCCGCACATCCCGGAAGGCCTCGCGGGCGGAGCCATAGGAGGCCCGTGCCGCCAGGATCTGCTCGAGAGCGGCGCGGTGTTCGAAGAAGGCGGCCTCCACCCGCTGGCGAATGGCATTGCGCCCCTCGGCCAGCGCCTGGGTGGTGCGCGCAGCGGTAGCTCGGCTCGCTCCGGCGGCGCCGCTGCTCACCCCGGCGTCGAACAGGCGCCAGCGCAGCTCCAGCCCCGCCTCCCAGGCGCCGTTCTGCTGATAGAGCTGCGGGATGTTGGTGGCCGCGCAGCAGCCGCGCAGCTCGATCTCGGGTTTGTCCGCAATCCCCTCACCGTAGCCGGCCCTGGCATAGAGGCGCAACTGCGGCAGCAACTCGGCGGCTCGGCGGTCGGCCTGGCGCAGCAGGGCCTGACGGGCAGCCTGCAGGGCGAGCAGTTCCGGGTTATCGCGGAAGCCCGCCACCACGGTGCGCTCCAGATCCAGGGGCCAGGGGGGCAGCAGCCGCACCGCCTCCGGTGTGGTGAGCTTCACCGTGAAGGGCACGTTCAGCAGGTTGCTGAGCTACCGCTGGCGGCTGCGCCACTGGGCTTCGGTCTGGGCCAACCGGAAACGTCTCTGCTGGAGGGAGGCCTCGGCCCGCAGCCGATCGAGCCGGGGCACGAGGCCGCTGCCCTCCAGGGCGATCACCTCCTCCAAGACAGCCCGATCGCTCTCGACCACGGCCTGGCGGATTCGCCGCAGCTGCTGGGCGAGCTGGAGGGAATAGAAGCTGAGGCTCACCTCCAGTTGCAGCTGGCGCAGACGGTTGGCGTAGCGGTGTTGAGCCGCCTCAAGCTCCTGGCGATTCTCCGCCAGGGCCGCGCCCCGCTCGAAATTGACCAGGTCCCAGCGCAGCGCCAGAGCGGCGGTGCCCAGCAGCCGGTTTTCCCGGATCCGGTTCCAGCCGTTTGGATCCACCTGGAAGGGGGATCCGGCTGGGTAAAGACCAGCGTTGTCCTGCCACACCTTGTTGTAACTGGCCATCTGGCGGCCGCCGCCGCCGAGCTCCAGCCACAGCTCCGGCCAGAAGCGGCCGCGCACCGAGCGGAGCCACTGGCGGCGCTCCTGCACGCTGGCAACCTCCTGGGCCAGGGCCGGGCTGTTGCGCAG
>NZ_JAYGIC010000148.1:0-15865 GCF_034931105.1 Synechococcus sp. CCY9201
ACAGCCGCCAGCCTGCTGTGGCATCCGGGCCTGGAGACCTGGCAACGGGCCGCCGATCTGCCCGAGCTGGCGGTGCTGCTGCAGGCGCCACCACCCCCGCCGCCGCCGGTGCCGCCGGCAGGACCAGAGCCATGAAGTGCGCCTGCTGCGCCGCACCCCTGCCCCCCCAGGCGGTGGTCTGCGCCTACTGCGGCAGCCGCCAGGACGTGGACCTGCAGAGCTGGGTGCAGGCCGAATCGATCGGCCCGATGCAGGATCTCAGCTGCCCGGATTGCCGCCAGTCCCTGGAGGAGCTGCGGCTGGGGGGCGATCCGCCGCTGGTGGTGGGCCGCTGCCACACCTGCCTGGGGCTGTTCCTGGGCCACGGCGTGCTGGAGCAGCTGCTGAGCCAGGCGGTACGACCCTCGATCGACATCGACGGCCCCAGGCTGAACAGCCTGGTGGAGCAGGCAGCCGGCAGCAGCCCACCGCTGCGCTACCGCCACTGCCCCGTCTGCGACGACCTGATGAACCGCAGCCTCTACGGCAAGCGCAGTGGCGTGATCGTGGACCGCTGCCGCGACCACGGGCTCTGGCTCGATGCCGGCGAACTGCGCCAGTTGATGGAGTGGGCCCATGCGGGCGGACTGCTGCACCACGCCGCCCGCATGGAGGAGGAGCAACGGGAACAGGAGCGGCGCCGGCGGCAGGAGGAGGTCGAACGCCGCGCCGCCGAACAGGAGCTGCAGAACCTGGAGCCCGGCCGCGGCCAGAACGACTGGCTGGACGCCGACCTCACCACCTTGCTGACCCGAGGGTTGCAGCGCCTGCTGGGGGGCTGACCATGGCCGGCCCCAGCAACCGATCGCGGGGGGAGCGGTGGCGGGGCCAGCAGCGGCGGATCGGGCTCACCGGCGGCATCGCCACCGGCAAGAGCACGGTGGGACTGATCCTGGCTGAAAGCTTCGGACTGCCGGTGCTGGATGCCGACACCTACGCCCGCGAGGCCCTGGCCGCTGGGAGTGTCGGGGCGGAGGCCGTGTTGGCGCGCTATGGCCCGGTGGTGAGGGCCAAAACCAGCAGCAACGGCACCGCAGCGATCGATCGCGCCGCCCTCGGCAGGATCGTCTTTGCTGATGCGGCCGAGCGCCTCTGGCTGGAGCAGCTGGTGCATCCGCGGGTCAGAACCCGGTTCGATCAGGAGCTGCGGCGGCTGGCGGCTGAACCTGTGGTGGTGCTGATGATCCCGCTGCTGTTTGAAGCAGGTCTCGACAACCTCTGCAGCGAGATATGGCTGGTGGATTGCGACGCAGCCGAGCAGAGGCAGCGCCTGCTCCACCGCGACGGGCTAGCGGAGGCGGAGGCCCTTCGTCGCATCCACGCCCAGTGGCCCCTGGAGCGCAAGCGGGCCCTGGCAGACCGTCTGATCGACAACCGGGGAACGAGCGATGCGCTCACCACAGCGGTGGAACGGGCCCTCGCGGCGGCTGGTCAGAGTCAGTGAAACGGGAGGGGTGCGGTTCCAGGCAGGCGACTGCGTTCCGGGATCGCCACCACGGGTTCTCCCCGGTCCCAGCGCCCTGAGTCGGGTCCTCCGCAATGACGCCCCTGCTCAGCGCGAAACCACTTGGTGATCACGTACTTGCAGCCTTGCCGCACCGGCAGAGCTTCATGGAGCACGTAGGGGTTGGGGGATCCATCGGCCATCAGATTGTTCCAGGCCAGGGCCAGCCCCTGCACCGGCGTGAAGGAGCGATCCAGCAGGCGGAAGCGGGTTTCGCCGCCGGCCTCCACGGCATTGAGGTAGATCATCACCGTCCAGGTGCGCTGCCCCCCGGGGCGGGTGTGGTGCCGGTATTCCTCGGTGCCGGGGGTGAACCAGTCGGTGTGCTCGCGGAAGTACTCCCCCACTCCGTAGCGCTGCCCCTGCAGCCCCTCCGAGAAGGCCGGATCCACACCCAGCAGCTCCGCCAGGCGTCGATCGAGATCCGCAGCCAGAGCGCGATCACCATCCCGCAGGTGACAGGTGCGGCTGGTTCGATAGTCCGCCGGCCCCTGGGTCACGGTGGATGGTTGCAGGGATCCATCGATCGCCACCCGGATCACGTCGCACTCCTCCGCCGAGAGGAACCCAGGGATCTCGTACACCTGTGCCAGCGGGGTATCGAGACGCCAGGCGCGGGGATGCTGGCGTGGATCGGTGAGGCGGGCCTGGAACCAGTGAAGCCAGGATGCCTGAGGAGCTCCCGGAGATGGCTCCGCCGGTACCGCCCCTGGCAAGCGAAGGCATGTCCTGGATGGAGCCTCTCCCTCCAGGACGGCGGTGATGGCTTCCGCCGTGAAGCCCTGGGCCAGTCCCCGCTCGATCAGTCCGAGGCGGTCGCAGCCGCGGTCGCGGTTGAGCCGGAACCACTCCTGCCACTCTGGAGGAATCGTTGCCACGGCTCACTCTGCAAGACACTGTTCCAGGTTGCTGGACTGGCAGGCCGTCTGCACGCCCGCAGGCTCAGCTCTCCGTCAGAGCGGAGATCATCCGTGTCACGCAGGCCTCGGGGCCCAGCTCCCCGGAAGCCACGATCACGTCGTAGCTGCAGAAACGATGAACCTCGCCCACCAGGCCACGGGCTCGACCGAGAACGCGATCGCCGCGTCTGCATGGATGCGGGCCAGCTCTCGATGGCAACGCAATGCTCCATCCAGAGAGGCTCACCACCTGCTGGGATTTGGACGTCACTCTCTGGGCCTCAGGGAGCCGCCATTGCAGAAGCGTGTCGCCCAGGCCTTGATCACTTCCCTGTTGTCATCCGGCGTACTCTGCGAGTGCCACTGCACTGACGTGGAATAGCAGGCATCCCAGATTTTCGCCTGCCGGGCAAGGGGCACCAGGGATGCAGCCATGACAACGGCGCTGACTGTTGTGATCAGCTGAAGAACGATGCCTGCATGGGCACGGACCATTTCCCGCGAAGTCGGTTTCTGATCGGTGTGCTCGCTCATGGTGGGGTTGCTATGAAATCAGAATGGATTTCAGCCATTGTGGTCGCTATCAGCCGCCACCTTTGATGCTCGTATGGGTCGTTAACACCGCTGGGCGACGATCAATCTCTTGATGATCGTCCAGAGATGGCGTTGAGCAAGGGTATTCCCTGAAGCCTCAGCCCTTCAGCTTCTCCAGCAGGATCTGGTTGGCCAGCTTTGGATCGGCTTTGCCGCCAGTCTTCTTCATCAGCTGGCCCACGAAAAAGCCCTGGAGTTTGTTCTTGCCGCCCCGGAAGGCTTCGACTTCGGTGGGATGGGCTGCCAGCAGCTCCTCCACAATGGCGGTGATCGCCGCTGGATCACTGATCATGCCAAGGCCACGCTCCGCCACGATCGCCTTGGGTGAGCCGCCTTTCTCGAGCAGTTCGGGCAGAATCTCCTTGGCGATCTTGCCGCTGATCACTCCGGATTCGATCATCTGAACCATCTCGGCCAGCTGGGCAGCCTGAAACGGCAGTTCGGTGATCAGGAGTCGGTTGGCATTCACGTACGCGGCAATGTCACCGGTCACCCAGTTGGTCACGGCTTTGGGATCTCCCCCGGCAGCCACGGCGGCTTCAAAATATTCGGCCATGGCGCGCTCATCGGTGAGCACGCGGGCGTCGTAGATCGAAAGGCCGAGCTGATCGGCGTAGCGATGGCGCTTCGCGGCTGGAAGTTCGGGAAGCTCGGCGCGCCAGGATTCCCGCTGCTCCGCGCTCACCTCGATCGGTCCAAGATCGGGGTCAGGAAAGTAGCGGTAGTCGCTGGCACCTTCCTTGCTGCGCATGCTCTTGGTGAGCTGCTTGGCTTCGTCCCAGAGGCGGGTTTCCTGCACCACCGGCTCGCCGGCCTCATAGGCCTTGATCTGCCGCTGAATCTCATACTCAATCGCCTTCTGAATGGCAGAGAAAGAGTTCATGTTCTTGATCTCCACCTTTGTGCCGAAGGGGGCATCGGGTCCGCGGCGCACGGAGATGTTCACGTCGCAGCGCAGGGAACCCTCCTGCATGTTGCCGTCGCTGACGCCCAGATAACGCATGATCCTGCGAATCTCGGAGGCATACTCAGCGGCCTCACGGCCGGTGCGTAGATCAGGCTTGCTGACGATTTCCGCCAATGCCACCCCGGCGCGGTTGTAATCCACCAGTGAATGGGTGGAGCCAGCCAGGCGATCACTGCCGGCATGCACGAGCTTGCCGGCATCTTCCTCCATGTGAAGCCGCTCGATGCCGATTGTTTTCAGGTAGGTTTCCTTACCCTTCTCAGCCACCTCCACTTCGATCCAGCCATTTTCGGCGATGGGTTCGTCGTACTGGGATATCTGATAGTTCTTCGGTAGATCGGGATAGAAATATTGCTTGCGATCGAACTTGCTGTGCTCGGCGATCCTGAGGTTGAGGGCCATGGCGGCCTTCACCGCATACTCGAGCACCCGCTGGTTGAGTACCGGCAGGGTGCCGGGCAAGCCGCACACCACCGGATCGATATGGGTGTTGGGGTCGTCGCCGAAGGCGGTGGAAGCGCAGGTGAAGATCTTGCTGTCGGTGCCCAGCTGCACGTGGGTCTCGAGGCCGATCACCGCCTCCCAGGCAGCCTCAGCCGTGGCCTTTGCAGCAGCCCCTGCCATCACCGTTCTCCAGATCCCATGCGTGGGCTGATCCTATGGGGAGCGCCGCTGGAGCCTCCGGGCGGGTCGTGATCGCAGCGCTGTGCGGTGCATGCGCCGAGCGGTGGGTGCATGACTCGCGCCCTGCGGGGCCCAGCTGGAACACTGGAGAGCCCGATTCCAGACGTTCCCGTGGACCAGGCGGCTGCCGACCGCGACCCCGTGCTGATCCTGGGTGGTGGGCTGATGGGCCTGGCCATCGCCCATCAGCTCGCCCGCCGCGGCACAGCGGTGCTGGTGCTCAGCCGGCGCCGCAGCGAAGCCGCCGGCTTCGTGGCCGCCGGCATGCTGGCGCCCCACGCCGAAGGATTGCAGGGCAGCCTGCTGGAGCTGGGTCAGCAGTCACTGCAGCGGATCCCTGCCTGGGTCGCCCAGATCGAAGCGGACGGCGGCAGCTCCTGCGGCCTGCGGCCCTGCGGCATTGTGGTTCCCTTCCCCACCATCGCCGAACGGGACCGCTACCCCACGGCTGCCTGGGGCCAACCCCTCGACCGCGCTGCCCTGGAGCGCGAAGCACCCGGCATCGGCCCTCGCTGGCAGGCGGGTCTGCTGTTTGAGCAGGACGGCCAGATCGACAACCGCCGCCGGCTGATGCGCGCCCTGGAGCGGGCCTGCGTGGCCCTGGGTGTGGCCTTCCAGGAGGGCAGCGAGGTGCTGGAGCTGCAGCAGAACGGCCGTGGCGCCCTGGCGGGAGTGCGCCTGCGGACGGCCGAAGGAGACGAGCGCCAGTTGCCGGCCCGCCGCGCCGTGCTCACGGGCGGGGCCTGGAGCGCCAGGCTGCTGCCCCAGCTGCCCGTGTTTCCGGTCAAGGGGCAGATGCTGTCGCTGCAGGGGCCGCGCCAGGCCCTGCAGCGGGTGATCTTCGGCCCGGGCACCTACCTGGTGCCGCGGCACGACGGGCTGCTGGTGGTGGGAGCCACCAGCGAGCCGGAGGCGGGCTTCGCCGACGGGCTGACGCCCTTCGGGCAACGCCAGTTGCAGGACGGCATCGCGGCCTTGCTGCCTCAGGCGAGCCAGTGGCCCCCCATGGAGCGTTGGTGGGGGTTTCGCCCCTGCACCCCGGATCAGGCGCCGCTGCTGGGCCCGAGTCCGATCGAGGGGCTCTGGCTCGCCACCGGCCACCACCGCAATGGCGTGCTGCTGGCAGCGATCACGGCGGAACTGCTGGGCGTTGCCCTGGATCCGGAGGGCCAGTCAGTCGAGCAGGACCTGCCCGCAGGCATCAGGTCCTGCCTGCTGGAGGCGTTTCGTTGGGACCGCTTCATGGCGCCTTCGGTCTCTCCTCCTGGTGCCTCTCCCCAGAGCGCCCGGCAGTCAGGCACGGTGAACGCGGCTCCGGTTCAGCCGCCAGGGTGAAGCTCTCCATCCCTGCATCGCGCAGCCCCCTGCTCAGGTGGGCGGGGCGATGCCCCCTCAATGGCGAAGGCCCGCAATCCGAACACCGGTACAGGCTCGGGCCAACACTTCACCATCGGACCGCCCCAGCGGCACGACGCCCACCAGACCGTTGAACAGCACCACCCGACGGCCGCGACTGACACTCACCAGTGGTGGACCGGTGCCCTACAGCTGGACCGCCGCCAACGGGGCCATCTCCCATGGACGTGGCTTGAGGCCCAGTTCCCCCGCGATACGGAGTCGGAGGCTGCCTCCACTGGCCAGCTGCACTTGCAGGTGTCCGGGGTGCTGGGTGCTGGGTGCTCAGCACGGGGAGAGGGCCCATTCACCGCCTTGCGTAACGAGGCGGCAGCCTCAGCCTTCGGTACGCCACGGCTGGTCGGAAGGGGTCCACTCGCTCAGCTCCGAGGGCTGGAACCACAGGCCGATCTCAAACTCAGCGGTTTCCGGGGCATCGGAGCCATGGATCACATTGCGGCCGATGTTCACCGCCAGGTCACCGCGGATGGTGCCGGGCTCAGCCTCGAGGGGCTTGGTGGCACCAATCAGCTTGCGGGCGCTGGCGATCACGCCATCGCCTTCCCACACCATCGCCACCACAGGGCCGCTGGTGATGAACTCCACCAGGCCGGCGAAGAACGGGCGCTCACGGTGCACGCCGTAGTGGTTCTCTGCCAGCTCACGGCTGGGGGTGAGCTGCTTGAGGCCCACCAGCTTGAAACCCTTGCGCTCGAAGCGGCCGAGGATCTCGCCCACCAGGCCGCGCTGCACGCCATCGGGCTTGATGGCAACAAAGGTGCGTTCGGCAGCCATGAAGTCGGAAACATCGGATCGGGCCCATCGTCCGCGCCGGCCCTGCCGCTTGGCAAGCACACCGCTTCAGCCAACCGGTCCCGCGGCCGCCGCTCAGGGCTTCAGGTCCGCACTGCCTAGATTTCGCCTGCTGCTCCGTCGCCGTTTCCATGGTGCTCGCCCAACCCTCCCTCGCCGGCGAGCTGGCCATGGCGGCGTCCGGGTCTCCCACCTGGACCCCCGCCGACAGCGCCTCCCTTTACGGCCTCGACGGCTGGGGCGATCCCTACTTTTCGGTGAATGCCCGCGGCCATGTGCTGGTGCAGCCCCAGGGGGAGAGGGGCGGATCCCTGGATCTGGTCGAGCTGGTGCAGGGGCTGCAGGGCCGCAACCTGTCGCTGCCCCTGCTGATCCGCTTCGACGACATCCTCGAAGACCGGCTGGAGCGCCTCCATGCCGCCTTCGCCCGCGCCATCGCCCAGTACGGCTACGCCGGGCGTTACCAGGGCGTCTTCCCGGTGAAGTGCAACCAGCAACGCCATGTGGTGGAGCAGCTGGTGGAGAGCGGACGGCGCTGGCACTTCGGCCTGGAGGCCGGCAGCAAGGCCGAACTGCTGATTGCCCTGTCGCTGCTCGACGACCCCGAGGCCCTGCTGATCTGCAACGGCTACAAGGACCAGCGCTATATCGAGACGGCGATCCTGGCCCGGCGTCTCGGTCGCCAGCCGGTGGTGGTGATCGAGCAGGCCGATGAAGTGGAACGGATCATTCGCGCCAGCCAGGAGCTGGGGGCTGCTCCCTTCCTGGGCATCCGGGCCAAGCTCTCCACCCGCAGCACCGGCCGCTGGGGCAGTTCGGTGGGGGAGAAGGCCAAGTTCGGCCTGTCGATCCCGGATGTGCTGGCCACGGTGGAGGCCTTGCGCAAGGCCGACCTGCTGGGGGATCTGAAGCTGCTGCACTTCCACGTCGGCAGCCAGATCAACGACATCGCCGTCCTCAAGGACGCCCTGCAGGAAGCCGGGCAGATCTATCTGCAGCTGGTCCGACTGGGGGCCCCGATGGGGTTCCTCGATGTGGGCGGCGGCCTCGGCATCGACTACGACGGCAGCCGCACCGCCACCGCCGCCTCGACCAACTACTCCCTGCAGAACTACGCCAACGACGTGGTGGCCACGGTGCGGGAGTGCTGCGAACCGCACGGGATTCCGCTCCCCACCCTGGTGAGCGAGAGCGGCCGCGCCATCGCCAGTCATTTCTCGGTGCTGGTGTTCGATGTGCTCGGCCGCAGCGGCGTGCCGGGAACCGTGCCGCCGCCGCAGGAGAACGAACCGCTGATCGTGCGCAACCTGCGCGACACCCTGGCCGGCATCACGGGGGTCGTGCAGGGCAGGGACAGCGAAGCCAAGGCTGAAGCCCCAGGCCTCGACACCACCGCCGCAACCACTGCTGAACCCGGGGACGTTCCCCCGCTGGAGCGGCTGCAGGAGGCCTGGAACGACGCGATCAAGTTCCGCGACGACGCTCTGGCCGCCTTCCGGCTCGGCTACCTCAGCCTGCCGGAGCGGGCCATGGCCGAACAGCTCAGCTGGGCCTGCGCCGAGGCCATCGCCGGGCAGCTGCCGGCCAGCGGGCCGATCCCCGAGGATCTGCGCGCCCTGCGGGCGGCCCTGGCCAGCACCTACTACGCCAATCTCTCGGTGTTCCGCTCCGCTCCCGACACCTGGGCGATTGATCAGCTCTTCCCGGTGATGCCGATCCACCGGCTCGACGAACGGCCCGACCGGCTGGGCAGCTTCGCTGACCTCACCTGTGATTCAGACGGCAAGCTGGCCCGCTTCATCGACCGCGGCCAGGTGAAGCCCCTGTTGGAACTGCACGATCTGAATCCCGGTGAGCCCTACTGGATCGGACTGTTCCTGGCGGGGGCCTACCAGGAGGTGATGGGAAACCTGCACAACCTGTTCGGCAGCACCGATGCCGTGCACATCCGCCTCGGGGCCGGCGGCGGCTACCGAGTCGACCATGTGGTGCGCGGCAACACCAACGCCGAGGTGCTCGAGGCGATGGAACACGACCCGGAGCTGCTGCTGGAGCGGCTGCGGGTGGCCAGCGAGGCGGCGATCGGCCGCGGCGACCTGCGGATCAGCGAAGTGCGCCGCCTGATGGATCACCTTGAAACCAGCCTGCGCCAGACCACCTACCTGCAGAGCTGACGGTGTCCAGCGCTAGCAACAGCCCAGGCAGGCCCGCAAGCCGCGTAGCTTTTCCCATCGGCCGCGCCAGCAGGGATCGGTGACCTGTCTGTACCGCAGCAGCGTGCAGCTCTTGCACTGGAGCAAGAGGCGACGCAACACCGCCACCATCGCAGGATTCAACATCTGGAGATGATTCAGTGAGCCGAAGATGATCCGCCCACCTGACAGCGCTGGCAGAGGGGAGGCTTCCGGCATCACTTCCGGCCTCACTTCCGACGGACGAAAGACGAACTGATTATGTCAGCCGCACAGACGCTCCAGTCCGCTCTCCTTGTGAATGGCAATTTCCCCCTCGGGATCCAGCCCAGCCATCGGTGAGGCGGTAGTCGAGGCTCGACAGACCGGTGAGGAAGAAATAGCCGAGCCAGGCCTATGCTACGGGTATGGCCAACGGGATCGATCAGCTATTTTCAGGGACTTGATGATATCGGCGATTGCCATGAAGCGCGATAGCACCGACAGATCCTCCGCGGAGTCGCCGCCCGCCAGCACAGCATCGAGCCGTTCGATGGCTGAAGGATGGGTGGATATTGATGGGCTGCTCTTCAGGAGCTGCAGGAACCGTTCCAACACTGTCCAATGCAAGGCGATCTCCTGGATTGCCCAGCCTGTCCAGTCCTACCGATGGCGGCAGCATCGGACATAGGCGCCAGAATCGGGGCATTCCTCCTCTGAAAGATCGACGGCATGGGTCGCTGGAGTTTTGCCCTGCCGAGCCGTGATCGGATCCGCAGCCGCATCCTGACCCTGCTCAAGGGCATGGCCCCCTACGGCATGGCGGCCCTGCTGCTGCTGGGCCTGCAGCGCAGCCGGATCGCCGAAACCCTTGATCTCCTCCTCTACGACCTGGTCACCAGTCAACGCCCGGCGCCGGCTGGCAAGGATCTGCCGATCACCATGATCGGCCTGGATGAGTCCGACATCCAGGCCTACGGCTGGCCGATCGAGGATGGCCTGCTCTGCCGGGCCATCGAGCGGCTGGGGCAGGAGGGGGCGGTGGCGATCGGCCTGGATCTGTACCGCGACAAAGGCATGGGGCCGAACCAGGCCTGCCTGCGGCAGCTGGTGCAGAGCGAGCACCGTCTGGTCACGATCTTCAACGTGGCCGAGGGCATCGAGCCGATCCCCGGAGCTCCCCCCGAACGGCAGAGCTTCAACGATCTGGTGGTGGATGCCGATGGGGTGATGCGCCGCGATCTGGTCCACGTGGCCGGGCAGGATGAAGCCACCGTGTCCCTGGCCTTGCGGCTGGCGGAGGTGGCCAGCGGCAGCAAGACCCTGCGCGGCACTCTCGATCAGGGCTCGGCGCCTGGCCCCTGGCTGGAGAGCGAGTCCGGCGGATACCGCGGGCTCGATGCAGCGGGCTACCAGCAGATGCTGCCGTTCCGCCAACCGGGCAGCTTTCCCACCTGGAATCTGCAGGCCCTGCTGGCGGGCCAGGTGCCGGCGACGCAGATCCAGGGTCACATCGTGCTGATCGGCAGCACGGCGCCATCCCTGCGGGATCTGTTCGAGATTCCCCACACCCGCTTCACCAGTGGTGCCAAGCAGCTGCTGATGCCAGGCGTGGAGATCCATGCCCTGCGGGTGGCGGCCCTGCTGGAACGACAGAATGGCGATCTGCGGCTGCATGTCTGGACCTCTTCAGGCCAGCTGGACCTGGCCCTGGAACTGCTGGCCGTGGTGCTCGGGATCGGCCTCGGGGAGGCCTTCAGGACCCTGCGGCGCAGTGTGGTGGCGGTGGCTCTGGTGGGGCTGGGACTGGCCGGGGGGCTGATGGCACTGCTTTGGCTTCAGCACGCCTGGATCGGTGCCGTCACCCCCCTGGCCGGCCTCTCTCTGATGGCCGGTGCCGGCTGGTTGCGCCGCGGCGCCGCCAGCCAGCAGCAACGCCAGCAGATTCAGCGGCTGCTGGGCCAGACCACCTCCCCGGCGGTGGCCAAGCAGCTCTGGGAGCAGCGAGAGGAGTTGCTGAGCGACGGACGCTTCGAGGGCCGCCAGCTGCCGGTCACGATTCTGTTCTCCGATACCTGCAGCTTCACCAGCGTGTCCGAGCAGCTCCAGCCAGCTGAACTGCTCAGCTGGCTGAACCGGGGGATGGCCTACTGCGTTCCGGCGATCACCAAACGGGGCGGCATGGTGAACAAGTTCACCGGCGACGGCTTCCTGGCCGTGTTCGGAGCACCGGTGAGCAACAGCCCCAGGGCCGATGCCCGTGCCGCGATCGAAACCGCCCTGGACATCCAGAACGGCCTGGACACCATCAACCAGGAGCTGGCCCGCGAAGGGGCCCCGGCGATGCACCTGCGCATCGGCATCCACTCCGGGGAAGTGCTGGCCGGTTCGATGGGCAGCAGTGAACGCCTGGAATATGCCGTGATCGGCGACACCGTGAACTGCGCCTCCCGGCTGGAGAGCATCGACAAAACCCGCCAGGACAACATCTGCCGGGTGCTGGTGTCATCGGCGACCCGGGCGCTACTGCCTGAAGACTGGGCCCTGGAGTGGGAGCACTGGGGCGAGCTGCAGGTGAAGGGCCGGCAGGAGCCACTCGACATCTGGGAGCTGCGCGGCGCAGCGCTCAGAGACAGCGCACCGGCAGCTCCGCCGGCCACTCCCCATTGACCACATCCGTCATCCCGAAGGCCTTGGCCACCTGGGCCCGCGGCACGGTGGAGCCACAGAACCTGCGCAGTTGCTGCAGGGCAGTCTGCAGGGGCTTGTCCTCCGGCGTGCTGTCGTTATCAGCCACCAGCAGGCTCACCGCTGGCGGAGATTCCGACTGGACGAAGGCCAGGGGATTATTGGCTGCGGTGGCACTGCCTTCCTCGCATTTGTAGGCCGATTCCCAAACGGTGGGCACTTTCAGTGCCGACACAGCGAGCAGGGTGACACCCGCAGGAGACGCCGGCAGCAGCCGCTCGACACCCGACGAGTGGGCGGCATCGCTGTTGAGCGGACGGAAGGAGAGGCGCACGGGACGCGGGTTGGCGGTCGGCCCTTCCAGCAGACCGATCTGGAGGGACGAGCCCGGCGCGAACACGCTGGTGGTGGGCACCAGGTTGGCCACCAGCCTGGAACTGCACTCGCCGCGAGTTCCTCCTCCGACGCGTCGTCCGGGGAACGTGGACCGCAGGGATGACTGGGCCAGTACCTCCGGCAGCTGGCTGGCAGCCACCAATAACAGCAGGCCAGTTAGAAGGGCGTGGCGCTGCCGGATCAAAGGCCTGGAGGTGGATGGATTGCCTTCAGGGCGACCTGCCATGGATTCGAGCCTCTCTCATCCCCTCCACCCTGAAGCAAACATAGGGATTGTGGCCAGCCCCGCCCACAGGGCTTTGCAGAGAATATGGAGAAACTGATCGGTGTTGAGCCGGTACAGGCCGCGGCACTTGCCCAGGTCGATGAACGTGTGGATTCCCCATTCCGCCAGACCCAGCAGTGGCACGCCGGTGATCCAGGCCACCAGGAAGCCGTGGATGGCGGCATGGGCGGTGAGCCACCAGCGCCAGGAGAGCACCACATCGCAGCCTGGGCACTTCTCGACCGCCATGCGATCGCTCTGCAGCGCGAAATCCCCCACTAAATGCCCCATGGCGAGCATCAGAAACAGGTTGAAGGTCACTGCGGGATCATTCACGACCGCTCGGCACATGGGGAACATTCGCACCAGAATGATCGCGGCTTGCACCAATGGCCATGCCCGCCCTCGACCGCCTCATTCTCACGATCGGGCTGGCAGTGGGTCTTTTCGCCCTTGCCGCCATGGTGCGGCGGCGGCCACACATGCCCCCTCTTCCCCTGGCTCTCCCGCTGGTTGCACTCGGGATCCAGGCCGTCGCCAGTCTGCTGCGCGGACCCCTGCAGGGGATCGATCTGCTGGGCCTGGATATGGCGCGCTGGCTGGACACGGGCGGTGCGCTGGCGGTGCTCTATGCCCTGATCCGCCTGGCGCTCTGGGGCTGTCTGCAGGTTCCGCCGGCCCTTGGCTGGTGGCCGCCTGTTCCGAAGATCCTGCGGGATCTGCTGCTGCTGCTGGCGGCAGCGGCCGTCACCGTGCTGGTGCTGCGTGACTACGCCGGCGTCAATCTGGTGGGGCTGATCACCACCTCTGCCGTGCTCACCGCCGTGGTGGGGCTGGCGGCGCAGGAAACCCTCAAGGACCTGTTCGCCGGCATCACTCTGCAGCTGGATCCTCCCTTCCGCGAAGGCGACTGGATCGACCTGGGCGAGGCGAAGGGCACGGTGGTGGGACTCACGCTGATGAACACCCACCTGATGAGTTTGGATCGGGCTTGCGTCGTCGTTCCGAACGACACGGTGTCGCAGGCCGTGCTGCGCCGGTACAGGCAGAAGGATCCGGTGGGGAACGGCTTCTGCCTGGGGCTGGATTACAGCCTGCCGCCGGCCCAGGCGCAGCAGCTGATGCTGGCGGTGCTGCAGGAGCATCCCCGGGTGCTGGCCGATCCTCCCCCACGGATCTGGGTGGCCGAATACGGCGACAGCGCCATCGTTTACGACCTGATGGTGTGGCACTTCGACGCCACCGACGCCAGCCGGTACGACGTGCGCAGCGACCTGCTCTCCCAGATCTGGTATGCCCTGAAGCGCGCCGGCCACAGCGTTCCCTATCCGGTCCGCGAACTGCGGCCCAAGCGGCCCGACCGGGGCACCCCTCCGGCGGAACCTCTGGATTCGGAAGCACGGATGGCGCTGCTGACTGAGCACACCCTCTTCAGCAGCCTGGACGCGGACCAACGGGAGCACCTGGCCCGGGAAAGCCACTGCCTGCGCTTCGGCCCAGGGGAAACCGTGGTGCGCGAAGGCGATCGTGGCGACACTCTTTTTAAGATCGTCTTCGGGTCTGTGGAGGTGCTCAAGTTGGATGGGAGTACCACCTGCCACCGGGTGGCGACGCTCGGGCCGGGCGATGTGTTCGGCGAGATGACCCTCTTCACCGATGCGCCCCGCAGCGCCTCGGTGCGAACCACCAGTGAAACCCTGCTGCTGGAGGTGGAACGGCGTGACCTCCAACCGCTGCTGGAGAAGGATTCGGTGCTTCTGGAGCGCATCGCCCGGATGGTGCAGGAGCGGCAGGCAGGCCTCGATCAGCTGATGCAGCAGTGCAACCGACCCACGGAAGTGAGTGTGCTGCAACGGATGCGGCAGCTGTTCGGCGTTCTGCGGGGCTGATGGCGAGCCAGGCGGCGCGGGCGCGGCGTCATTGGCCGCGATGCCCTGCTTCGGCATCGGCCGGCAACCACCTTGCACACACACCTGCAAGGGCTCGATCTGGGGTTGCACCTGCGACAGCCGACTGACCCTCAGATCATTCACATCGATATCCTGCAGAGCCGAGCGCACGATCACCTGCAGGATCCCCTCCCACAGCACTCGCACTTCGGCCCTCGCATGAATCCACCGGGGCTAGGAGTTTGTCGCCCAAAACCAGCAGCGCCAGCGAGTACAAGCACTTGCTGAACCAACGGTCTTGGTTACCGGCATCTCAATGCCGGTGATTCCGGCCAATCGTCGGCTGCAGCAGGCAGCCAGAGGGGCTGTCCCCTCAAGCTGCCAGTGCTGCTTTGAACCTGAACAACTTGTTGATGTTGTGGGTCAGGCACCAGAGCGCCCATTCACCGTTCACGTTGTCCAGGCCGCGCAGCAGAAAGCGGCGCAGCCCGCGGCATTCCTTGGTCTGACCAAAGACGGGCTCCACGATCGTCTTGCGCCTGGCGTAGATCTCGCGTCCTTTCTTGCAGCACAGCTTGCGGTTCATCCGGCCCTTGGCATCCAGGTTTTTGGGGATGGGGCCACGGGTTGGTGCTGGAGGCTGGCCGTACTTCTCCCTGCCGGTCGCGATGTGGGGATCGACGCCCCGTGCCGTGCAGGCCTCGGCGTTGGCCTCGCTCCAGTAGCCGGCATCCGCGATCAATGTTTTCGGAAGCTGAGTGGTGTTGGCAATGGTGCGCTCAAGCATCGGTTCGAGATGCTCCACATCAGGCGGCTGGTTGCTGACGCCGATGGCCACGATCACCTGGTAGTCCCCATCCACAGCTGCTTGGCAGTTGTAGCCCTGAATCCAGTTCCCATCGCTCTTCATGATGTGGCTGGCTGGATCAGTGAAATTGCGCTGGCTGCCTTTTGTCGGTGTGCCGCAAGCCTTGTGCGCCAAGCCGCGATGGGGCATTTGATCGGCGGCCAGCGGCTCAAGATCAGGTGGTCCCAGGCCCGCCTCGTTGGCCTTGGCGATCGCCAGGTCTTTTGCCGCAGCTGCCTTCTCGACTACGCGATCGGCTGTCTTGCTGCATTCTTGCCGTTGCTGCTCGGGCGCCTCTTCCGCGGCCTTCACGGCCGCTGCCGCCTGCTCCTGCCGTTGACGTGCAGCGGCAGCCGCGGTTTCAGCCTCCAGTTCCCGGCGAGCCTGGCGAATCTTCTCCAGCCGGTCTTCTCGGCGGCGCAGTGCCTCAGGTAGGTCGCTGCCGCGTTTGCCCTTGCCGTAGCGGCCATCCTCTTGGGCGTCGAGGATCTCGGCCTTGCGCAGCAGCTCCCTGATCTCCTGCTCCAACTGCTTCTCGGATTTGAGCATCCGCTGGTAACTCATTGCCTTGTGCTTGGAGGCATTGCCCTTCACCTTGGTGCCATCCAGCGCCACCTGACCCAGGCTCACCATGCCGGCCTTCTGACACAGGCGCAGGATCTGCACAAACAGCTCCTCCAGGGCTCCAAGATGGCGGCGGCGGAAGTCGCTGAT
>NZ_JAYGIC010000149.1:0-9891 GCF_034931105.1 Synechococcus sp. CCY9201
GCTGCGGCGCCCCAGGGAGGTGCCGTCGCCATCGAGCCAGACCAGGCCGTCCTGGCCGTGCTGTTCCGCCAGCGCCTGAACCACCACCGCCGGATCCCGCCAGGCAATGGTGCGGCGCTGCAGCCCACCGCTGGCCCGCCAGCCCGTGGAAGGCTCGATCACGGGGCCTGGTGGCTGGCGCGGTCGGAGCGGCCGGCCTCGATCAGGGCCGCATCGCGGATGCGGCAGCTGTCGCACACCCCGCAGGGGACGTTGCCGCCGCTGTAGCAGCTCCAGGTGGCCGCGATCGGCACCCCGAGCCGCAGGGCTTCCTGCACGATGCGCGTCTTGCTCCATCGCACCAGCGGCGCCCAGAGCTGGATGCCGCGTCCCTGGCGCCCCGCCTTGCTGGCCAGGTCGGCCAGGTGCTGGAAGGCCTCCAGGTAATCGGGCCGGCAGTCGGGATAGCCGGAATAGTCGACCGCGTTCACGCCCAAGGCCAGCCGCTGGGCACCGCGGGCTTCGGCCAGGCTCAGCCCCAGGGCGATGAACACGGTGTTGCGGCCTGGCACGTAGGTGGACGGGATCACACCCTCCTCCACGCCGCCGCTGGGTACGGCCATGGCCAGATCGGTGAGGGCCGAGCCGCCCCAGGCCGCCAGGTTGACGCTGATCGTGTGGTGCTCCTCCAGCCCGAGGCTGCGCGCCACGGCGTCGGCGGCCTCGAGTTCGCGGCGATGGCGCTGGCCGTAGTCGAAGGACAGCCCGATCACCCGGTGGCCGGCTTCCATAGCCAGGGCGGTGGCGGTGGCCGAATCGAGGCCGCCGGACAGCAGAGCCACGGTCAGGGGCCGGGGATCCGTGTGAGGCGGGGAATCAGGGGAAGCGGCGGCGCGCAAGGCGGCGGAGGCAGGAGCGTGCAGGAATCCTGGCGGATCCGGCCGCGCCGGTGCTTGCCCGCACGCCTGGATCTATCTGCCTGTTGGTGGCAGTCCGAGGGAGGAAGCTGCCCCAAAGGGCCGGCGCCCTTCAGGATGGGGATAGCGCCGCATGGATGTCGATGACGGGTTTCCAGGCTCCGGTACCGGTAACTCCGATCGCCCGGATGGCCTTCGCTGGCCTGGCCTTGGGGGTTCTCCTGGTTGGGCAGGGCGCGGCACGGGCCATCCCCCGCCTCGATCTCAAGCCCTTCCCAGCAGCGGCGGCCGGTGAGCGCCGCTGGGTGATCCAGCTGCCGGGCCTGCTGCAGCCCTCCCCCGATCCGGCCCTCTCCCCCCACCCGGCCGACTGGCGGGTGGAGCTGATGGTGGGACGCACGATGGAGGTGGACTGCAACCATCGCCGCCTCGGCGGCTCGATCAAGGCCGAGTCGCTGAAAGGCTGGGGCTACACCATCTATCGGGTCACGGCTCCAGGGCCGGTGGCCTCGACCCTGATGGCCTGCCCGCCCAACGAGAAGCCGCAGCAGGCCTTCGTGACCCTGGGCGGCGGCAAGCCCTTCGTGGTGCCCTACAACGCCAGGCTGCCGATTGTGATCTACGCCCCCGCCGATCTGGAGGTGCGCTGGCGCCTGTGGAAGGCGGAGAAGCGCCAGCGGCCTGCCCAGGTGCTCTGAGGTTCAGCTTGCAGGTTGATCAGCGCACCCCCAGGTTCTTGTGGAGCTGCAGGCTCAGCCGCCAGTCCGGATGGGACTGCACATAACCGAGGGCCAGGCTCTGGCCGTCGGTGCTCTGCCAGCCGGGTTGCAGCAGCAGCACCGGCGGATCCGAGCCATTCCCCGCCCGGAGCCGGCTGGCGGCGCTGGCCATCACCTCCGCGAAGCCAAGGTCAGCCGGCTCGTGCACCACGACCTTGAGTTCGTGGCAGTGGCGCAGCAGATCGTCGGATGGAGGGCGATGCCGCTTCGGCGAGAGGGTGATCCAGTCGAAGTGGCCGCTGAGACGGTCCACCCCGCTGGTTTCCAGGTGCAGCGGCAAGGCCGTGCGCTGGTGCAGCGCAGCGGTGAGCTCGTCGAGATCGTGATGCAGTGGTTCTCCGCCAGTGATCACCACGAAGCCAGCGCCGGCCGCCGCCGCCTGATGCGCTTCCTCCGCCAAGGCCTCCAGACTGTGGAGCGGATGGGCGGCGGCGGGCCAGGAGTGCTTGGTGTCGCACCAGGGGCAGCCCACCGTGCAGCCAGCCAGGCGGATGAAGAAGGCGCTGCGACCACTGTGGACTCCCTCCCCCTGGAGGGAATGAAAGGTTTCCACCACCGGCAGTGCCGCCGCTGTGACAGCGATCTGCAGACCAGCGGCAGCTCCTGGTCGTGCCCCCGCTGCGACGGCGGTGGGCTGGTCTGCCGCTACACCGGAGAGCGGCGTGGTCACGGGGCGACGAGCGTGGCCTCGGCCTCGGTTGTTGTCGTTGCCGTGGCCGGTGGGGCCTCGACCTGGGGCAGCCGCTGCTGGGCCGCGGCGATCAGGCCGCGGAACAGGGGATGGGGCTTGCCGGGCCGCGACAGAAATTCGGGGTGGTACTGGCAGGCCGTGAAGAAGGGGTGGTTGCGCAGCTCGATCAGTTCCACCAGGCGGCCATCGGGGGAGGTGCCGCTGATCGTGTAGCCCGATTCGACGAAAAGGTTGCGGTAGGCGTTGTTGAACTCGTAGCGGTGGCGGTGCCGCTCATAGACCACCGCGTCGCCGTAGAGCTCGGCGGCGAGGCTGTCCGGCGTCAGCCGGCAGGGGTAGACCCCCAGGCGCATGGTGCCGCCCAGGTCGACCACATCCTGCTGCTCGGGCAGCAGATGGATCACCGGATGGGCCGTGTCGCCATCCAGTTCGGCGCTGGTCGCCCCCACCAGGCCGGCCTGGTTGCGGGCCCACTCGATCACGGCGCACTGCATGCCCAGGCAGAGCCCCAGGAACGGCACCTGCTGCTCACGCGCCCAGCGGATCGCCGCCACCTTGCCATCGACGCCGCGATGGCCAAAGCCGCCCGGGACCACCACCGCATCCATGCCCCGCAGCAGGGCTTCCGCGCCGCGTTCCTCGATCTGCTCAGCGCAGATCCAGTGCAGATCAAGGGAGGCGTCGCGATCGATGCAGGCGTGGCGCAGGGCCTCCACCACCGAGAGGTAGGCGTCGTTGAGCTGCACGTACTTGCCCACCAGGGCCACCTTCACGGCCGGGCCCGGATTGCGCAGTTTCGTGACCAGCTCCTGCCAGCGCTCCATGTCGCTGGGGTGGTCGGCGAGGCCGAGCACATCGAGCACCTCGCGGCACAGCCCTTCGTGCTCCATGGCCAACGGCACCGCGTAGATGCTGTCGGCATCGAGGGCGGGGATCACGGCCCGGGTGGGCACACCACAGAAGCCGCCGATCTTGGCCTTGAGGTCGTCGCTGAAGGGCCGGTCGCTGCGGCAGACGAGCACGTCGGGCTGGATGCCGATCGAGCGCAGCTCCTTGACCGAGTGCTGGGTGGGTTTGGTCTTGAGTTCGCCCGAGGTGCCGATGTAGGGCAGCAGGGTCACGTGCACGTAGGCCAGATCCTGGCGGCCCACGTCGCCGCGGAACTCGCGGATGGCTTCCAGGAACGGCAGCGACTCGATGTCGCCCACGGTGCCGCCGATTTCGGTGATCACCACGTCGGCGCCGCTGTTGGCGGCCACCCGGTGGATCCGCTCCCGGATCTCGCCAGTGATGTGGGGGATCACCTGCACGGTGCCGCCCTGGTAGTCGCCCCGGCGCTCCTTGTTGATCACCGACTGGTAGATCGAGCCGGTGGTCACGCTGTTGAGGCGCGACATGGCGGTGTCGGTGAAGCGTTCGTAGTGGCCCAGGTCGAGGTCGGTCTCGGCGCCGTCCTGGGTGACGAACACTTCACCGTGCTGGAACGGGCTCATCGTGCCCGGGTCCACGTTCAGGTAGGGGTCGAGCTTGAGGATCGAGACGCTGTAGCCGCGGCTCTTGAGCAGGCGCCCGAGGCTGGCGGCCACGATCCCCTTGCCGATGCTCGACACCACCCCCCCCGTCACGAAGACGAATTTCGCCTGCGTGGCCCGGCTCGGAGCGGGGGGCTTGGCGCTGGCGACCTGGGACATGGTGGAACGGCTGATTTTTCAATGTATCGGTTCACGACACGCCCCTTCGGCCGCAAGGGCCACCCTCGCTCAGACCAGGGGTCAGCCCTCCAGCAGGCTGCGCAGCATCCAGGCGGTCTTCTCGTGGATCTGCAGCCGTTGGGTGAGCAGGTCTGCGGTGGGCTGGTCGTTGGCCTCGTCGGCCATCGCAAACACCTTGCGGGCAGTGCGGGCCACGGCCTCATGGCCGCTCACCAGCTCCCGCACCATCGCCAGGGCCGGCGGCACTCCCTCGGTTTCGGCGATCGAGGCCAGGCCGGCGAAGGTGGCGCCACCGAACGGGGCGGGGAAGCCGAGGGCGCGGATGCGTTCGGCGATCACGTCCAGGGCGGTCCAGAGCTCCGTGTACTGGTCCATGAACATCAGGTGGAGCGTGTTGAACATCGGCCCGGTCACGTTCCAGTGGAAGCCATGGGTCTTGCCGTAGAGCACGTAGCTGTCGGCCAGCAGGCGGCCGAGCTCGTCGGCGATCTGCCGCCGCGTGGCTTCAGGGATGCCGATGTCGATCGCTGGGTTGCTGGAAGCTGTGGTCATGGCCGAGGGAGGCGAAGGTCTGGCAGGGGGCCGGGGAAGCCTGGGGCGGGGCCCCTCCCGTTGTAGGAACGGACGCAGCACGGCGCCGGAGCGCCACCCGCCGGCCGCTCGGTCGTTGAACGGCGCGGTCGTGTCTCTGGGCAGCGGTTCAGTTGTATTCGCCGGGGATGTCCTGCTTGGTCACGGTGACCCGCCCCACTTTTTTGCCGGAGAGCCGCAACAGCTCATCGCCGGAGAAGACATACCCCAGGCCGGCGCCGATCTGGGCCACGTCATCGGCGGTGGCGGTCGCCTGCACCGCCGCCCGCAGACCTGGATCGTCCTGCACCCTGCCGAGAAAGGCCTTCAGCTGATCGATGGACATGGCCCAACCTCCAACGGTGGCCCCGAGCAGGGCCTCTGAATTCTGATCCCATGGGGCTCCCGGCTGGACCCCTCCAGAGCTTGCCGGGCCCTGCCGTCAGCTCTCCTCCTCGCTCCAGGTGCTGGCCACATGCAGCTCTTCGAGCTGCGCGTCTGCCACATCGGCGGGGGCCTGGGTCATCAGGCAGCGGGCCTGCTGGGTCTTGGGGAAGGCGATCGTGTCGCGGATCGACTCCTCGCCGGCCAGCAGCATCACGATCCGGTCGACACCGAAGGCCAGGCCGCCGTGGGGAGGGGCGCCCATGTCGAGGGCCTCCATCAGGAAGCCGAACTGGCGGTTGGCCTCCTCCAGGGGCAGGCCGATGGTCTGCAGCACCTGGCGCTGCAGGGCCGAGTCGTGGATGCGCAGCGAGCCACCGCCCAGCTCCAGGCCGTTCAGCACCAGGTCGTAGGCCTGGGCGCGGGCCGTGGGGAGGGTGTCGGCCCATTGGCCGGGATCGCTGCCCAGATCCTCGGTGTTGGGGGCGCAGAAGGGGTGATGCAGCGCCTCGAGCCGGTTGTCACCGGCGTTGAACTCGAACATCGGGAAATCCACCACCCAGAGGAAGTTCCAGGCGTCGTTCTCCCGGTCGGGCTGCACCATCCCCAGCTCGCGGGCCAGATACTGACGCACCCGATCGAGGGCCTTGTTCACGGTGGCGGTGTCGCCGGCGCCGAACAGCAGCAGGGTGCCGGGCACCGCACCGGTGCGCTCCAGCAGCTCGGCCCTGGTGGCGGCGCTGAGGTTGTCCTTGATGGCGCCGATCGTGTCGATCTCACCGCCCTCGCGCACGCGGATGAAGGCCAGGCCGCCAGCCCCCGCCTTCTGGGCCTCGCTGAACACATCACCGCCGGGCTTGATGCGCACATTGCTGAGAGCGTCATTGCCGCCGGGCACGGCGATGCACTTCACCGAGCCGCCGGCCGCCACGGCGCCACTGAACACCTTGAAGCCCATGCCGGCCACCAGGTCGCTCACGTTGGTGAGCTCCATGCCATAGCGGGTGTCGGGCCGGTCGGTGCCGTAGCGCTCCATCGCCTCGTGCCAGGTGAGCCGGGGGAAGGGACGGGGCAGCTCCACGCCTTTGACGGCCTTCCAGATGGTGGCGATCAGGGCTTCGTTGAGCTCAAGGATCTCCTCCTGGCCCATGAAGCTCATCTCGATGTCCAGCTGGGTGAACTCCGGCTGGCGGTCGGCGCGCAGGTCTTCGTCGCGGAAGCAGCGGGCCACCTGGTAGTAGCGCTCGATGCCGCCCACCATCAGCAGCTGCTTGAACAGCTGGGGCGACTGGGGCAGGGCAAACCACTCGCCGCCGCAGACCCGGCTGGGCACCAGATAGTCGCGGGCACCTTCGGGGGTGGAGCGAGTCAGCACCGGCGTTTCCACCTCGATGAAGCCCTGGTCTTCGAGGAAACGGCGGGCGGCCTGGATGGTCTGGGCGCGCAGGCGCAGGTTGCCGTTCATGCGCTCGCGACGCAGATCCAGGTAGCGGTGGCGCAGCCGCAGCTCCTCGCGGGTGTTCTCCTCGTCGTGCACCGAGACCGGGAAGGGCAGATTCCCCTTGACGGAATTGAGCACCGAGATGGTGGCGGCTAGCACCTCCACCGCGCCCGTGGCCAGCTTCTCGTTGAGCGATTCACCGGGCCGGGCGCGCACGGTGCCCGCCACCTGGATCACGGTTTCGTTGCGCAGGTGCTCGGCCACCGCGAAGGCATCGGCTCCCAGGTCGGGGTCCACCGTGATCTGCACGGTGCCGCTGCGGTCGCGCAGATCGATGAAGATCACGCCGCCGTGATCGCGGCGCCGGTCCACCCAGCCGCAGAGCTGCACGTCCTGGCCGGCGTGGTCGGCACGCAGGTCGCCGCACCCGTGGCTGCGCATGGTGAAGTTGCTGGGGAATCGCGGATTTTCCCATGGGGCCTGGTCTCCGCTGACCAGGGCATCAGGCCGGGACATCAGGCCGCTGCATCAGCTCGTGGCTCACCATCAGTGACGGTGGTGCTGGTTCCAGACGATCCCGGAAAACGGCTGGGATGATCGGCGCAGACACGAGCCTGTCGATGGCCAAGCGGCCGGGACCTCTCCACCCATGGCTGCCCCCGGGAGAACTGGCGCCGATCGGCGTCAGCCTGCTGGCCACGCTGGTCAGCACCTTTTCCGTGATTGGCATCTCGTTTGTGCTGCTGGATCTGCAGCCGCAGCTCGGCATCACCACAGCTCAGGTCAACCTGCTGCGTTGCACAGCGATCGCCAGCGGCCTGCTGATCGTCTTCTGTGCCAGCACGCTGTGCCGCTTGCTTGGCGCGAAACGCTGCCTGGCTGCCGGCCTTGCCCTCTGGATTGCAGGCTGCTTGCTGCTGGCCGGCCATGCGGGCCTGGCCTCGCTCGCCACCGGGTTGGTCCTGATGGGCTGCGCTGACGGCTGCGTGCGCGTGTCGTCCTACGCCATGCTTTGCGGTGGCGCCGCTGATGCGCAGCAGATTGCTGTGCTCGTCGCGGCCAATACGCTGGCCAACAGCCTGGCCTTTGTGGCCTCGCCGATCCTCAACAGCTGGATCCTGGTGCAGACCGAGAACAGTGCGGCTGTGATCGGCGGGCTGTGGGGATGTCTGTTCCTGCTGACGCTGCTGCTGCTGCAGGTTTTCGTTCGCCCCGACAGACGCGAAGCGGCTGCCCAGCACGCCCAGGTCCAGGCCAGTGACTGGATCGTCCTGCTGGCTGCAGGAGGCTGCGCGTCCCTGATCAGCACGCTGCCGATCATCCACGCGTTCCAGCCGACCTGGGTGCCTGCCGGCATGGCTCTGATCATCGCCCTGATGATGCTCACGGCCATGTCCCTGCGGCGATCAGGCTCGATCGCCGGCGGATTCAGATTTCTGATCAACCCAAGAATTGGTCTGCTGCTTCTGGCTCTGGCGGCACTATTCTCAATTGACTACCGATACTGCGCCGATCGCTTTCTGGCGATTCGCTATCAGCTTGATCTCGCCAGTATCTCAGCCTGGATGACCCTGGCCAGCCTGGCGGGAATTGCCAGCTCCTTTGTGTTCGCTGCTGTCAGTTCCCGGATCGGCATGGCCAGGAGCGTTAGACTGGGCCTGCTGGGCTGTCTGATCTTGCCGATCACCTTCGTGATGGCTCCATCCCAGGTGCCCATCCTGGTGATTGCCTCAGCGACGGCATCCTTCTCGTTCTTTCTCACGTTCGTGAGGGTGGGGCTCGCCTCCACGATCACAGCCATGACCGATAAGCCATTGCTGGCCAATCTGGAAGCGGTGCGTCACGTTCTGGCCACCTCTGCCTGGTCGTTGGGTTCAGCTCTGGCGGTGAATGTGCTGCTCGGCACCTTCCGCAGCACGCTTGAGCAGCAGCTCAAGACCCTGCCCTTGTCTGACGCGGTGATCCAAACCATCTCCCGACTTGTGGCCAGCGGCCATGGTCGTGAGGTGCTGGAGGGCCAGTACGGCATCTCCAGGCAGCTGCTGATGACAGTCATCGGCAGGAATGCCACTCCCACGATTGAGGCGATCATGAGTGTGCTGCATGGGATGGGCTGGCTGATCCTGCTGATGCTGGTTCTGGTCACGGTTCTGATCGCTTTATCACGCCGGGTCACCGTGCCGATGCTGCGCCCATGAGGTGATGCGTTCCTGCCACGGGATCCTGTCCGCGATGCAGTGGCGGTAGCGTGGCCGCGGTGTCAGCGGGGACCATGGTTTACCCCATTCCCACCGTCGGCGCCTTGGTCACAGGGCCATGCCTGCGTGTGCTGATTGTGCGCACGCTCAAGTGGCGCGGAAGCTGGGGCGTGCCCGGCGGAAAGGTGGAATGGGGTGAAACCCTCGACAGCGCACTGCGGCGTGAATTGCGGGAGGAGGTTGGCCTGGAGCTGGCGTCCGTGCAGTTCGCCCTGCTGCAGGAAGCCGTGGAAGATGCACAATTCCACCGTCCTGTGCACTTCATGTTGATCAACTACTACGCCTTCAGCGCCACAACCGCCGTCAGCCCTAATCACGAGATCGCCGAATGGGCCTGGGTGCCCCCACGGCAGGCGCTCGATTACCCGCTCAACAGCTTCACGAGTCGATTGATCCAAGGCTATCTGGACGCAGACATGTCTGATCACTATGCGGCGATGGCTGAACAGGTCATGTTGGATCAGGTCACGACAGATCAGCTCGTGTCAGATCAGATAACCGCCTGAGACCTTGATGTTGCTTCCGGTGATGTAGCTGCTGGCCGGATCGGCCAGGAACAGCACCGCCCGCGCCACCTCCTCGGTTCTGCCGTAGCGGCCGGCCGGGATTCGTTCGAGCGGCGGCTTGCGCTCCGAGTTCTCCAGGGTGCCGGGTGAAACGCCGTTGACCGTGATGCCGTACGGAGCCTCTGTGACGGCCAGTGTGCGGCTGAGCTGCAGCACGCCGGTCTTGCCGATCTTGTAGGGGGTGACCATCGGCACCGCCATCAGCGCATCGGCGTCGACATCAATCAGGTTGACGATGCGGCCGAAACCCTGGTGGCGCATCCATGGCAGGGCGGCACGGCAGGCGTGGTAAGTGATGTGGAGGGTGTCGTCGATGCTGCGATGCCAATCGGCCACATCCATCGCCCCCAGCGGCTTCCAGACGATGCCGGCCGCGTTGTTCACCAGGATGTCGAGCCGCCCCAGCCGCTCCACCGCTGTGGCGAAGGCGGTTGCGGTGGCTTCAGCATCCGCCAGATCAGCCGCCAGGGCCAGGCCGCGCCGCCCCAGCCGCTCCACCTGCTCCACCGCCTCACGGGCCTCGGCTTCGCTGTGCCGGTAATGGACCACCACATCGGCGCCAGCGCCCGCCAGGGCCAGGGCGATCGCCCGGCC
>NZ_JAYGIC010000150.1:0-9109 GCF_034931105.1 Synechococcus sp. CCY9201
GACCCCCAGCTCGCGGCCGTAGTCGATCACCAGGCCGGTCTCGGCGGCGTAGGTGTTGAGCACCGAGGGGATGTCGTTCTTGGCGTGGCCGGCGGCGAACAGCATCGCCGGCACCGCCAGCACATGGCGCACCCCCTGCTGCCGCAGCCGCTCGAGGCCATCGCGCAGGATCGGGCGGGCGAACTCGAGATAGCCGTAGTCGACCGGGACCGGCGCCAGCCGGGCGCGCAGCTGCTCCGCCAGGGCGGCGAACTCGGCCACCGCCAGGCGGTTGCGGCTGCCGTGGCCGCACACCATCACGCCGATCGGTCCGTGGGCACTCTCCAGCGGGCGATCCAACGCGGTGGTGCTCCCAGGTGGCGTGGTCACGGGGTTGGCCTGAGGCAGCCACTCCGGTGCCGGAACGGAAGTAGGGGCCATGGAGTCCTGAGCAGGAGCCGACCCTATCCGGCACCGAGGCCGCCGCAGCCCGGCCCGCCGGGAACACCCCGCCCCGGCTTCCTGCGAGACCAGGCTGATCGCGCCAGGATGGGGAGATCCGCGCAGGACCCCTGCACCTTCTCCCCTACGACCCCCTGCCACCGCCCCAGCCGGATGAGCCCCTGCTGGAGGTGCCGA
This sequence comes from Synechococcus sp. CCY9201, assembly GCF_034931105.1. NCBI lineage: Bacteria > Bacillati > Cyanobacteriota > Cyanophyceae > Synechococcales > Synechococcaceae > Synechococcus > Synechococcus sp. CCY9201. The sequence goes on from NZ_JAYGIC010000150.1 coordinate 619, forward strand.
TCGCCTCGCTGCGGCCCACCCAGCTGTGCGTGGGCCGGGCGGAGGTGCAGCGGCGCCACGCCGATTTCTCCCGCGACAGCCCCGACGACAGGCGCGCCTACCTGCGCAAGAAGCCCGTACCCATGGCGCGCAACGCCGCCGGATTGCTCTGGATGGTGGACCGCCATCACCGGCTCAGCGGATTGTTCTCCCTCGATCCACTGGCTTCCGCGTTCGGTTACGTGGCCCTGGAGATTGCAACCACGGATCTCAAGGCCAGCCTGAGCGCCCTGCATCAACGCGGCTGGCTGTATCTCTATAACGGCCGCGGCCATGGTCCGCTCGATCCCGCCGCGCTGCCCAACCATCTGGGGGAGCTGCAGGATGACCCCTACCGCAGCCTGGTCTGGAAGCTGAAGCAGGAGGGGGTGATCGCCCCGGCTCCCCTGATTCCCTTCCACGAGTTCCGCTGGGGAGCCTGGCTGCGCCGACGCTCCCTGCCACCCTTCAGCTCCATGCGGCTGGAGCCGGCCCTGCCAGCCGCCCGGGCCCTGGCCCGCTCCACCGCCGCCTCCCACCTGGCCGGCTGGCAAGGGCTGTAGTGGCCGAGTATCTGGCTGCCAATCCGCTCGGCAGCTTCGCTCTGCTGCTCGCCCTCAGTGTGCTGGTGCCTCCCCTGTTCCGGCGGATGCGGCTGCCCGATCTGGTGGGATTGCTGGTGGCCGGTGTGCTGGTGGGACCCCATGCCCTCGGCTGGCTCACGCCGGACAGCCCCACCGTGGCCCTGCTCTCCGATGTGGGCGTGGTCTATCTGCTGTTCATCGCCGGTCTGGAGATCGACCTGGCCGAATTCCAGCGGATTCGCCAGCGCTCGTTTCGCTTCGGGCTGCTCACCTTCAGCCTGCCAATGGTCGCCGGCACGGCGCTGGGCTTCTTCAGCGGATTCGGGGCGGTGAGCGCGGTGCTGCTGGGCTCGGTTCTGGCCTCCCACACCCCTCTGGGGTACCCGATCGTGCGCAGCTATGGCGCCATGCGGGAGGAATCGGTGACCGTGGCGATCGGCGGCACGATCTTCACGGACATCGCCTCCCTGCTGGTGCTGGCGCTGTGCATCAGCCTCGGCCAGGGCAGCTTCTCAGCCCTGGGACTGGTCGGGCTGCTGGTCAAGGTGGCGGTCTTCGCCACCACCACGGTGGTGGTGATCCGGCGTCTGGGCCATGCCCTGGTGCGCCGCAGCGGCGACGGCGACGGGCGGCTGCTGGTGGCGGTGCTGCTCGCCCTGTTTCTCTCGGCCGTCGGAGCGGAACTGGCCGGGGTGGAGAAGATCGTGGGGGCCTTTCTGGCCGGGCTGGCGGTGAACGCCGTGCTGCCGGAGGGGCCGGTGAAGGAGCAGGTGATCCTGGTGGGGGCCAGCCTGTTCATCCCGATCTTCTTCATCGATCTGGGGCTGCTGCTCGATGTGCCCGTGTTCCTGCGCACCGTGATGGGCTTCGGCTTTGCGGCCGCCCTGATCGGCGTTCTGGTGGCCAGCAAGGGCCTGGCCGCCTGGCTCTCCGGCCTGATCTACCGCTACAGCGGCGCCGAGATGCTCACCCTCTGGTCGTTGTCGTTGCCCCAGGTGGCCGCCACCCTGGCCGCCACCACGGTGGGATTCCGCGCCGGCCTGCTCAACGAAACGGTGCTGAACAGCGTGCTGGCGCTGATGGTAGTGACGGCCATCCTGGGGCCGGCCCTCACCAGCATGGCGATGGCCCGCCTGCGCGAGGAGCGCACCGCGGCTCTCCAGACCGACGCCTCGACGGGCCAGCTGGCGCTGGTGCACCGGGCCCTGCGGGTGATGGTGCCGATCGCCAATCCCGCCAACGAGCGGGCCCTGCTGGGCATGGCCAGCCAGCTGATCGGCGGTGAAGAGGGCCGCGAGGGGCTGGTGCTGCCGCTGGCGGTGGTGACCCCCTCCCGATCCGAGGCGGAACGGCAGGGCTCCATGGCCCTCACCACAGACCTGGCCCGGGCGCGCCAGCTGCTGCTCGACACCGAAGCGATCAGTCGCGTCCTCCGCTTCCGCAGCAGCCCCCTGCTGCGGGTGGATCACGAGGTGGCCGGCGGCATCGCCAGGGCGGCCCTGGAGCAGGGGGCCGACCTGCTGGTGGTGGGGGTGGGATCACCGGCGCGGCTGGGCCGCTGGCTGTTCGGAGATCTGGTGGATGGGCTCTGCCGCCAGGCCCATTGCCCGGTGGTGGTGACCCGCCTGCGGCGCAACCCGCGCGAGCTGCGCCGCCTGCTGGTGCCGATCAAAGACCTCTCGGCCAGTGCCCTGGAGCAGGTGCAACTGGCCGAGCGCATCGCCAACAGCGTCAGCACCACGCCAGGGGGCCCGCCTGGAACGGCAGAAGCGCCATCCGGGCCGGTGCGGATCACCCTGCTGCACCTGCATGATCCCCGCCTGCCGGAGATCGAACGCCAGCAGATCCGGCAGCAGTTGCAGCACTGGTTGCCCGACCCCGACGCCCGCCGCCCGCGGGTGGCGGTGGATGTGCAGCTGGTGCCCAGCCTGGCGATCGAGGCCGGCATCCTGCGCCAGGCCAGCCTGCACGATCTGGTGATCCTGCGCTCCCAGCGGCGGCTGGTGGGCGGCCTGCCGATCGCCGCCAGCGACCGCGCCAGCTGGCTGCTGCGCCGGCTGAGCTGCTCCACCCTGGTGATCAGCGACCCACTGCACTGATCGACGCAAACCAGATCAGCATGCGTGACAGCCGGGGCGACAGAGTCGGAGCCTTTGTCTAGACCGGGCGTGTGCTGCCGTCGCCACCATGGCCTTCGCCCATCTGCTGGTGCCCACCGATGGCTCTGCCGCGTCCGGGAAGGCGGTGACGCAGGCGGTGGAGCTGGCCCGCAGCCTGGGCAGCCGCATCACCCTGCTGCATGTGCGCGAGAATGTGGCGCTCTCGTTGGTGGGCATGGGCGAAATGGTGGAACCCACCACGATCGAAGCGCTGCTGCAGGCCGCCAAAGACGACTCGACGCGGATCCTGGCGGACGCCCGGGCGGTGGCCGAGCAGGCCGGCGTGCCGGTGAGCACCGAGAGCAGCAGTGCCGACGGGGTGCACAGCAGCATCCTTGAGGCCGTGGAGCGTCTCGGCTGCGACCTGATCGTGATGGCCTCCCATGGCCGGCGGGGCCTGGTGGGCCTGCTGCTGGGCAGCGAGACCCAGCGGGTGCTGGTGCAGGCGCCCTGTCCGGTGCTGGTGGTGCGCTGATGCGCCGGTGCACGCCTGCGCCGCCGCGATCAGAGACGGGTGCCAGGGGCGAGGAAATCGGCGTAGGTGCTCACCAGCCCTTCGGCCAGAGGGATGCGGGCCTTCCAGCCGGTGGCCTCGATCCGGCTCACATCGAGCTGCTTCCTGGGGGTGCCATCCGGCTTGGTGGTGTCCCAGAGGATCTCGCCCTGGTAGCCCACGGCGCCGGCCACCAACTGGGCCAACTCCCGGATCGGCAGATCAATGCCGGTGCCCACGTTGAGGTGCTGCACCGGATCCGCCGGATCAGGGGCGTAGGTCTCGAGGGCATGCACACAGGCCTCGCCGAGATCATCGGCATGGAGGAATTCCCGCAGCGGTGATCCGGTGCCCCAGCAGGTGACGCTGGGGGCGTGGGCCAGCTTCGCCTCATGGAAGCGGCGGATCAGGGCGGGCAGCACGTGGCTGTGGGTGGGGTGGTAGTTGTCGCCGGGCCCGTAGAGGTTGGTGGGCATCAGGCTGATCGCGTCGAACCCGTATTGCCGCCGCAGGGCCGCGCACAGCTTGATGCCGGTGATCTTGGCGATCGCATACCACTCATTCGTGGGCTCGAGCGGCCCGGTGAGCAGCGCCTCCTCCCGGATCGGCTGCTGCGCCAGGCGGGGATAGATGCAACTGCTGCCGAGAAACAGCAACCGGCGGGTGCCGCACCGCCAGGCACTCTCGATCACATGGGTCTCGATCTTGAGGTTGTCGAGCAGGAAATCGGCGGGATAGGTGTCGTTGAAGTGGATGCCGCCCACCTTCGCCGCCGCCAGGACCACCACCTGGGGCCGGTTCGCCTCGAACCACTGGCGCACCGCCACCCCATCCTCCAGATCGAGCTCGGCGCGATCGGCGGTGAGCCGATGGGTGTATCCGCGGCGCTGCAGGGCTCGACCGATGGCACCGCCGGCCATGCCGCGGTGGCCGGCCACGAAGATGCGGTCGGAGGGATGGATCAGGTCGGCGCCCATCTCAACCGAGCCCCAGCCCTGCTTTCTCGAGCATGTGGGGGGTCGTGGGAGGGTTCTCCATCGACCCCACCACCTTGAAGCCTTCGCGGCGCAGGGTGGCCTCCTTCGCTGCCTCCTGCTGGTCTTCGGCCACCATCTCGGCCACGAGCTCCTCGAGGGTGGTGGTGGGGGTCCAGCCCAGTTTCTGCTGGGCGCGGCTGGGATCGCCCAGCAGGGTGGCCACCTCGGCGGGGCGGAAGTAGCGCGGATCAATGCGCACCACCACCTGATCGGTGCCGGCGCGCCGGCCCACCTCGTTCACCCCGTCTCCGCTCCAGCGGATGCCACCCCAGCCCAGCTGTTCAGCCGCGAGCTCGATGAAGCGCCGCACACTCTCCTGCCGGCCGGTGGCGATCACGAAGTCTTCCGGCGGACCGTCCTGCTGCAGCATCCGCCACTGCATCTCGACGTAGTCGCGGGCGTGGCCCCAGTCGCGCAGGGAATCGAGGTTGCCCATGAACAGGCACGGCTCCAGCCCCGCATCGATGCGGGCCAGACCGCGGGTGATCTTGCGGGTCACGAAGGTTTCGCCCCGCCGCGGGCTCTCGTGGTTGAACAGGATGCCGTTGCAGGCATACATGCCGTAGGCCTCACGGTAGTTCACCGTGATCCAGTAGGCATAGAGCTTCGCCACGCCGTAGGGGCTGCGGGGGTAGAAGGGCGTGCTCTCCTTCTGGGGGATCTCCTGCACCAGGCCATAGAGCTCGCTGGTGCTGGCCTGGTAGATGCGGGTTTTCGCGCTGAGCCCCAGAATCCGCACCGCCTCCAGAATCCGCAGGGTGCCGAGGGCGTCGCAGTTGGCGGTGTATTCCGGGCTCTCGAAACTCACCGCCACGTGGCTCTGGGCGCCGAGGTTGTAGATCTCATCGGGCTGCACCTGCTGCACGATCCGGATCAGGTTGGTGCTGTCGGTGAGGTCGCCGTAGTGGAGCACCAGGGGCGGCGCCGAATCTGCCCGGTCCAGGGCATGGGGATCCTGGTAGAGATGATCGATCCGCTGGGTGTTGAAGCTGCTGGCCCGGCGCTTGATGCCATGCACCGCATAGCCCTTCTCCAGCAGCAGCTCCGCCAGGTAGGAGCCGTCCTGACCGGAGATGCCGGTGATCAGTGCCGTCTTGCGCATGCTGGGCAGACCGCCATCGCCAATGGCGAGGAGGTTAAGCCGTGCTCGCCAGTACGGTGCGATCCAGAGCGATCACCACCGGCCGGCCTGTGACCCTGCGGCTCACCAACACCCTCACCCGTCGCACCGAGCCGTTCGAGCCGCTGGTGCCCGGGCAGGTGAGCCTCTATTGCTGCGGGGTCACGGTGTATGACCTCTGCCATCTGGGCCATGCCCGCAGCTACATCGTCTGGGATGTGCTGCGCCGCTACCTGATCTGGAGCGGCTACGCGGTGACCTTCGTGCAGAACTACACCGACATCGACGACAAGATCCTGCGCCGCGCCGCCGAAGAGGGCAGCTCGATGGAGGCGGTGAGCGAGCGCAACATCGAGGCCTTCCGGGTGGATATGGCCGCCCTGAACATCCTGCCGCCCGACCGGATGCCCCGGGCCACCGGCAGCCTGGAAGCGATCCGGGCCCTGATCGGAGAGCTGGAGGCGAAGGGAGCCGCCTACTCCGCCGAGGGGGACGTGTACTTCGCCGTGATGCAGCACGCCGGTTACGGCAAGCTCTCGGGCCGCGATCTGGGCGAGCAGCAGCAGAACGCCGAGGGTCGCGTCAGCCAGGCGGAGGAAGCCCGCAAGCGCCACCCGTTCGATTTCGCGCTCTGGAAGGCCGCCAAACCGGGGGAACCGAGCTTTCCCTCGCCCTGGGGGGCGGGGCGACCGGGCTGGCACATCGAGTGCTCGGCGATGGTGCGCGAGGAACTCGGCGACACGATCGACATTCATCTGGGCGGCGCCGATCTGATCTTTCCGCACCACGAGAACGAGATCGCCCAGTCGGAGGCGGCCACGGGCCAGGCGCTGGCCCGCTACTGGCTGCACAACGGCATGGTGAACGTGGGCGGCGAGAAGATGAGCAAATCGCTCGGCAACTTCACCACGATCCGGGCCCTGCTGGCCAGCGGCGTGAGTCCGATGACCCTGCGGCTGTTCGTGCTGCAGGCCCACTACCGCAAGCCGCTCGATTTCACCGAGCCGGCGCTGGAGGCCGCCGCCACGGGCTGGAAGGGGCTCAATGCCGCCCTGGGGCTGGGTCAGCGGTTCGGCACGGCCCTGGGCTGGATTGCCGCTGCCGCCGCCACCCATCCGCCTGAACACCCCAGCACCATCCAGTCGGAAGCACGGCGGCGCTTCCAGGCCGCGATGGACGATGACCTCAACACCGCGGCGGCCCTGGCGGTGCTGTTCGAGCTGGCCAGGCCGCTGAAGGCCCTGGCCCACCGCCTCGAGCGCGGCGACACCGCCTGCCGCGAGGAGGCCGCCGAGCTGGCCCCGCGCTGGCAGGAGCTGGTGGAGCTGGCCGGTGTGCTGGGCCTGATCGCCGAGACGCAGGCCCGTGACATGGACGAGGCAGCCTCAGGGGAGGACAGCGAGGACGCCGCGATCCTCGAGCGCATCGCCGAACGGCAGGCCGCCAAGGCCGCCCGTGATTTCGCCACCGCCGACCGGATCCGCGCCGAACTGCAGCAGCAGGGGGTGGAGCTGATCGACAAACCGGGCGGCGTGACCGACTGGATGCGGCGCTGATGGCTGCCACCATCTACCTGCACTGGAGCGCCACCCCCTACACCTGGGTGCGGTCGGGGGCGTATCACACGATCGTGGCCGGCGACGGGCACCTGCACCGGCTGCACTCGTACACGATCGATCTCAACGCCCACACCTGGCGGCGCAACAGCAATGCCGTGGCGATCTCCTGCGCCTGCATGGGCGGCGTGCCCGATCCCTGGACGATCCCCCCCACCGACGCCCAGATCGAGGCGATGTGCCGCGAGGCGGCGGCGGTGGCCCGCAGCTGGGGGTGGAGCGCCGACGACATCACGATCCAGCGGGTGATGACCCATGCCGAAGCGGCCTCGAACCGCGATGGCCGGATCCTGCACGACAACTACGGCCCGGTGGCCTGGGGCGGCAGCGGCGAACGCTGGGACTTCATGCAGCTCCGCAAGGGCGGGCCCGACGACGGCGGTGCGGTGCTGCGCCAGAAGATCCGGGCCTACCTGCGGGGAGAGGCGCCGGCCAGCGGCTCCACCGGGTCGACCGGCGGATCCATGGCGCCGGCGCCCCTGGCCTTCCGGCGCCGCAGCACGATGACGGCCCGCAGCCGCCAACTGGCCGTGGAGATCGACATCCATGGCACCTCCTGGGCCCTGGCCGCCGATCTGCTCAGCCTCTACGACATCCCCTACGAGTGGAATCCGCTGCAGCGGCGCCTGCTGATCGGCAGCAACGATGTGGCGCCCTTCTACCGGGACGATGCGGTGCAGGAGTCGATCGGCCACCCCCTGTTCGAGATGGCCCTGCAGGGGGGCAGCGCCCCGGTGATCCTGCGCGGCATCCTGCGGCCCGATGCAGCCGGAGAAGCAGCCGCAGCTGCGGCCCGAGATGCGGCCGGAGATGCGACAAGTGGTGCCGCGTTCAGCCGCGCCTGGTGCCGCGTGCTCGAATTCGCCGAGGAATTCGGCATCAGCGTGACCTACCAGCCCTTTGCCCTGGGCGAGCGACGGGGCGGCTGAGGGGCTGGAGCTGGAGGCGCGATGGGGAGGCGCGAACCGGGCAAGCGTCTGTGCCCACCGCAACGAGGGGTCAGTCGAAGCTCTGTCAAAGTCGATTCCAGAGTCAGCCAGTCATGGCCTCAGCAGACTTGAGCCCCGTCAACCAGGACCAGGCACCGAAGCGGCGACGCACCCGGCCGCAGCAGCGGCAGCTGTTCTGCCCAGCCCATCCGCAGGAGCGGTTGTTCGGCGTGGGGCGGAAGTATTTCCTGCATCTGCTCACCCCGGAGCAGCTGAAGCAGCGGGGCATGAGCGACAGGAAGGCGAAGCTGGTGATCCAGGCCTATCCGGTGCTGGTGCTGAGCAACGAATGGCTGGAGGAGCTGTTCTGCAGCTGCTGCGGCACCAGCCGCTGGTGCCACGTGACCAAGCACGACCGGGTGCAGCACACGGTGCGCTGGGCTCCGCGGGAGCTCTGGGAGCAGGTGGCCCATGTGGATCCGGTGGTCGCCAACCCCAGCGTGAGCCAGTTCAGCCAGCGGGAATCGCGGCGGCA
>NZ_JAYGIC010000151.1:0-6965 GCF_034931105.1 Synechococcus sp. CCY9201
GCCCGGCGAGCCAGGCGCAGGGCCTCCGGATCGGCTGCGGTGACGAACACGCCCCGCATCGCCGCCAGCCGCTCCCAGGGCAGGGGATCGCTGGCCTGGGGGGCGAGTCGCTCGCCGATCACGCAGATGCCGCGCTCCCCGCTGGCATCGGTGAAGCTCACGCCCCGGCGGGTGGGGGCATCGCGCCAGGCCACATGCAACTCCAGTCCCAGGGCTTCGAGCCGTTCGGCAGCCTGCTGGCCGATTCGATCGCGTCCGAGGGCGGTGAAGAAGGGCACGCGGGCTCCGGTGAGGCGGGCCAGCTGCACCGCCACCACGGCCCCTCCGCCGGCGGGTTCCTCTGCGAAGGCGTTGGCGTGCTGAATCAGTCCGGGACGCGGCCATCGCGTCACTCCCAGGAAGCTCACCATCTCCACATGGCCCACCACCGCCAGGGGCAGGCCGTCGGGCAGCGATGGCAGTTCTGCGAGCGGCAGGACAGTGAGCGGCAGCGGTTCGATCACGGGGCCGTGGTTTGCTGGTTAAGACCGACGCAGCATCGAACCAGGGCACCCATGGCCTGTCCTTCCTGCGGCAGCTGGGCGGTACGCGCCGATCGCAGTCTGGCTGGCCGCATGGTGTGTGGCCGTTGCGGCCGCCCCCTCACTGGCACGGTGGTGGAGCTGGAGCAGCACCGCCGCCGGCGTCGCGGCTGGATGCGGTTGTTGCCGCGCCTGCCACGACGCAACCTGAGTCGGCGCTGGTGGGCTCTGATCGCCCTGCTGGCGATCTCAGCCCTGCTGGCGACGCTTCCTGAGCAGCCTTCGCGCCCCCGCGCTCCCTCCCCGATCGGCACCCCCGATGCCCCCCTCTTCTGACCTCAGCTCTACCCCAGCCGCCTGAGGCCCAGCCACCGAACGGCTGACTGTGGCACCCCGATCAGAAGGCGGCCACCGGCAGCGTCACACCTTGCTGCTGCAGGTGCACCTGGCGGCGCATCGATTCACCGCAGCTGCGGGGGGTGGGAAAGATCTTGCCGGGATTGGCGAGGCCCTGGGGATCGAAGGCACGGCGCACCAGTTGCATGGTGGCCAGATCGTCGGGGGCGAACATCCAGTCGAGATAGCAGCGCTTGTCGTTGCCGACGCCGTGCTCGCCGGTGATGCTGCCGCCGGCCTCGATGCAGAGGCGCAGGATGTCGGCTCCGAGCTGTTGCACCCGGTCGCTCACGCCAGGTTCGTCGGCCCGGTAAAGGATCAGAGGATGGAGGTTGCCGTCGCCGGCGTGGAACACGTTGGCCACCGGCAGCCCGTACTGGCGCGCCAGCCGCTCGATCGCCGCCAGCACCGAGGGCAGGGCACTGCGCGGCACCACGCCGTCCTGCACGTAATAGGTGGGGGTGATCCGGCCCACTGCTGCAAAAGCACTCTTGCGGCCCTTCCAGAGCAGGGCCCTGTCGGCCTCATCGGTGGCCTGGCGGATCGTGCGGGCGCCGGCCTGGCGGCAGAGCGAGCCGGCCAGCTCGACCGCCGCGCTCACCTCCCGTTCCTGGCCATCGAGTTCGACCAGCAGCACAGCCGCCGCATCGCGCGGGTATTCATCGCGGCCGAACAGATCGTCCACGGCGTTGACCGTGAAGTTGTCCATGATTTCCATGCCGGCCGGCAGCACACCGGCCGCTGTGACCAGGCGGACCGCCTCCCCCGCCGCCTCCATCGAGGCGAAGTCGGCCAGGAGCACGGCCACGCTCTGGGGAGCGCGTAGCAGCCTCAGGGTGATGGCCGTGGCGATGCCGAGGGTGCCTTCACTGCCGATGAAGGCGCCGCGCAGGTCGAGTTCGGGCTGTTCGGCCAGGTCACCCCCCAGGCGGGTGATCGTGCCGTCCGGCAGCACCACCTCCAGAGCCAGCACGTGGTTGCTGGTGACGCCGTATTTGAGACAGTGCACCCCGCCGGAGTTCTCGGCCACGTTGCCGCCGATCGAGCAGACCACCTGACTGGAGGGATCGGGGGCGTAATAGAAGCCGTCTCCGGCCACGGCCCGGGTCACCCAGCTGTTGATCACACCCGGCTGCACGGTCACCTGGCGGTTGTCGAGGTCCACCTGCAGGATCGAGCGCATGCGGCTGGTGGCCACCACCAGCGCCTCCTGTTCAGCCACGGCACCGCCGGAGAGGCCGGTGCCACTGCCCCGGGCCACGAAGGGGATCTGCCCCTGGTCGCAGAGGCGCAGCAGCGCCGCCACCTGCTCGGTGGTCTCGGGCAGCACCACCAGGGGTGGCTGGTGGCGATGCAGGGTGAGCCCGTCGCTGTCGTAAGCCAGGAGTTCCTGGCGCTGTGCCACCACCGCTCGCGCCGGCAGGATGCGGCGGCATTGCCGTTCCAGAGCGGCCCAGTCGATCGTCACACGCCCCTGTCAGCCACCAAGAACTTACCGAGGCTGCACGCGGGGGTTCCGTTCTGGGTCAGGATGGGGGTCATTCCTGCGGTGTCGGGGAACACGACCCGTGGCAGCTTCCTCAGAGAAGCGCCACCAGATCGCTCCTGTCCGCTGGATTCTTCCACCGTTTTCGGACTCCGCCTTGACCTCGGCCTCCACCACGGCTCCAGCATCGGCTCCGGCCCTGAACACCACCCGTTCGGAGGAGCTCTTCGCCGCCGCCCAGACGCTGATGCCCGGCGGTGTCAGTTCGCCGGTGCGGGCCTTCCGCTCGGTCGGCGGCCAGCCGATTTTCTTCGATCGGGTCAAGGGCGCCTACGCCTGGGATGTGGACGGCAACCGCTATGTCGATTACATCGGCAGCTGGGGTCCGGCGATCTGTGGCCACGCCCATACCGAGGTGATCGCTGCCCTGCACGAGGCTCTTGACAAGGGCACCAGCTTCGGTGCCCCCTGCGCCCTGGAGAACCAGCTGGCGGAGATGGTGATCGAGGCCGTGCCGTCGGTCGAGATGGTGCGCTTCGTGAACAGCGGCACCGAGGCCTGCATGTCGGTGCTGCGCCTGATCCGGGCCTTCACCGGCCGCGAGAAGATCATCAAGTTCGAAGGCTGTTATCACGGCCACGCGGACATGTTCCTGGTCAAGGCCGGTTCCGGTGTGGCCACCCTCGGCCTGCCCGATTCCCCCGGGGTGCCGCGCAGCACCACCGCCAACACCCTCACCGCTCCCTACAACGACCTGGAGGCGGTGAAGCAGCTGTTCGCCGCCAATGCCGGCGAGATCGCCGGCGTGATCCTGGAGCCGGTGGTGGGCAACGCCGGCTTCATCACCCCCGAGCCAGGCTTCCTCGAGGGCCTGCGCGAACTCACCAAGGAGCACGGCGCGCTTCTGGTGTTCGATGAGGTGATGACCGGCTTCCGGATCAGCTACGGCGGCGCCCAGGCCCGGTTCGGCGTCACCCCCGATCTCACCACGATGGGCAAGGTGATCGGCGGTGGCCTGCCGGTGGGTGCCTATGGCGGCCGGGCCGACATCATGGCGATGGTGGCCCCAGCCGGTCCGATGTATCAGGCCGGCACTCTCAGCGGCAACCCCCTGGCGATGACCGCCGGCATCAAGACCCTGGAGCTGCTCAAGCAACCCGGCACCTACGAGCGGCTCGAGACGATCACCAAGCGCCTCTCGGACGGCATTCAGCAGGGCGCCCGCGATGCCGGGCTGCCGATCACCGGTGGATCGATCAGCGCCATGTTCGGCTTCTTCCTCTGTGAGGGGCCGGTGCGCAATTTCGAAGACGCCAAGGCCGCCGACACGGTGCGCTTCGGCAAGCTGCACCGCGCCATGCTCGAGCGGGGCTTCTACCTGGCCCCCAGCGCCTTCGAGGCCGGCTTCACCTCCTTGGCCCACAGCGACGCCGACATCGACGCCACGATCGCCGCGTTCCGCGAGTGCTTCGCGGCGATCGCCTGATTCAGGGCGTCAGTCTTTGTCGGTGGCGCCGAAGCACACCATCAGGGCATCAGCCCAGCTGTTGATGCCCTCAAGGTGGTGATCGGGGGTCTCGGCCACGGCGCGGGCCTGCTCCCGTAGCAACGTGGTCTTGGAGATCGTGTCGCCCTGTTCCGCAGCGATCGCCACCACCTCGTCGAGACCGTTGGCGGCGTGCACCTTGTCCCGCAGGGCAGGGTCAGCGGCGAGGCGGGCGGTGAAGGAGCGCAGGGCGGCCAGGGTCATGGCGGAACAGGAGAGGACGGCCCCAGCATGGCCAAGGATTCGCTGCTCGACCGGTTACCCCGCTCGACCGTTGCATCCGCTCCAATGCTGCGCCGCTTGTCACTGCGTCGCCTGACCGCAGCCGGTGACATGGAACAGACTGATCCGGATGGCGTGAATAGGTTGCGCCCAGTGGCTGTGCGTCGATGGTGAAGGAACGCTTCTTCCTGGAACTCGAGCCCGCCGACGCCAGTCTCAAGGATTGCCCGCACGTGGTGATCGTGGGTGGAGGCTTCGCCGGTCTCAAGGCGGCCCACGTGCTGGCCCGCCAGCCGGTGCGGGTCACGCTGATCGACAAGCGCAACTTCAACCTGTTCCAGCCACTGCTGTATCAGGTGGCCACGGGCCTGGTGTCCGAGGCTGATGTGGCCTCACCGCTGCGGCAGATGGTCGGGCAGGCCCCCAACGTGCAGGTGCTGCTGGGGGAGGTGGTGGATCTCGATCCGGTGGCGCAGGAGGTGGTGTTCAACGATCGCCGCTACCGCTACGACCACCTCATCCTGGCCGCCGGATCGGGCAGCACCTACTTCGGCCATGAGGAGTGGCGCCCACTGGCGCCGCCGATGAAGATCCTCGAGCACGCCGATGAGATCCGCCGTCGCCTGCTGGAGGCCATGGAGGAGGCGGAGCAGACCCCCGATCCGGAGCGCCGCCGCCTGTTGCAGTCTGTGGTGGTGATCGGCGGCGGTCCCAGCGGCTGCGAACTGGCTGGCTCTGTGATCGCGCTGATGGGCCATGCGATCGCCCGGGATTTCCGCCAGCTCGATCCGGCCGACACCCGCGTCACCCTGGTGGATCCCGGCGATCGGCTGCTGCGGGCCATGCATCCGAGCCTGTCGAGCAAGGCGGGCGACTACCTGCGCAGCGTGGGGGTCGAGCTGCTGCTGGGCGGGCGGGTGCAGAAGATCGAGGCGGACCGGGTGGTGGTGGGCACGGCCGCCGGCGAGCAGACCCTTGAGGCGGCCACGATCTGCTGGACCGCCGGTGTGCGCGCCTCCCACCTGGGCCGGCTGTTGGCGGAACGCTGTGGCTGCCCGGTGGATCGGGGCGGCCGGGTGGTGGTGGAGCCGGATTTCTCCGTGCCGGGACACCCGCAGATCCGTGTGGTGGGAGATCTCTGCTCCTACAGCCACACCGCCGATGGCAAGCCGCTACCAGGCATGGCCGGCCCCGCTGTGCAGATGGGCGGCTGGGTGGCCCGCGATCTGCTGGCGATCAGCCGCGGCAGTCGCAAGGCCCCGTTCCAGTGGCTGGATCTGGGCAGCATGGCGGTGCTGGGGCCCTTCAACGCCGTGGCCGACCTGCGCGGTCTGCGGGTGAGCGGCCCCATCGGTTGGCTGCTCTGGGGCCTGGCCCACCTGGCCTTCATGCCGGATAGCGAGAACCGGCTGACCCTGCTCACCAAATGGCTCTGGCAGATCGCCACCCGTGAGCGCGCCTCCCTGCTGATCACCGGCCGCGCCAATCAGCACCTGCAGGTGGAGGTGGGGCTGGAGCGGCGGGAGGCGCAGGGGAAGGCCTCCAACGCAGCGGAAAGCAGCCCAGAGCCTGCAGGGTGAGCGGGTTCTCCCTACGGTGGCAGCAGATCCGGGCCACTCCCTGAGCGCCATGGAGCTCACCATCCTTGAATGGCTGCCGGTGGCCCTGCCGGCCTGGCTCGCCACCGCTGCTGTTTGGCTGGCGGGGGATTCCGGCTTGTTGCCCTGGGCCCTGTTGCTGCTGCGCCTTTTCCTGGGGGTGGCCTTCATCCGCCACGGCTGGCCCAAGCTTCGCCATCTCGATACCTGGGCGCGAGCGCTGAACACGCCGGTGTGGCTCTGCTTCCTCTCCGCCTTCTCGATGTGGGGCTCGGGCATCGCCCTGCTGCCGGGGCTGTTCACGCCCCTGGCGGCCCTCGCCATCCTGGTTTCAATGGCCTACGCGATGGTGCTGGAGATCGCCAAGGGCACGCCCTTCATCGCCCCGGATCCCTACCAGATTCCTCCCGGCGACTACGCCGGGCCCGGGGGGGTGGGGGAGCCGCCCAGCTGGGAGAAGGCCGCCGTCTATGTGGTGATGGCCCTGGTTCTGATCTGCGGCGGCGGCGGTGCCCTGTCGCTCGACAATCTGCTGATCGCCGACCTGATCGAGGCGGCCCTCGACTGAGCCCATGCCCGCGTCGCTCCGCTTCTGGGTGTATGGCCCCTGGGCCGCCTCCAGTCTTGTGGCGGTCCTGGCCGTGCGTCTGCTTCGCGCCGACGACGAAAGCCTCCACCCCCATGGCTGGGGCCTGGTGGGAAGCGCGATGATCTGCTTCTCGATCGGCTGTGTGGCCAAGCTCTCCTGGGAGCTGGCCCGGGCCAATCAGCGCCTGGCCGAGGAGCGCCGGATGCTCGAACGTCTCACCTCCCGCTGATCCCCTGCCCGATGCTCCCGAACCGGTTGCTCCTGGTGGTCACCCTGCCCTGGCTGGCGGCGGCTCTGGTGGTGCTGCTGGCACTGCGGCAACGGGACACCAGCCTCCGCTGGGACTGGGGGCTGTTCGGCAGTGGGGCCATCTGTTTCTCGATCGGCTGCCTGGCCCGCACCAGCGCGATGGTGGCCGGAGCCTCCCGCGATGGCTCCAGCGGCCCTGGCACGCCGCCGCGGTCGTGATCGACGCTGGCGGGAAGGAGTGCCACCCTCGCCGCCGCCGTGGCTGGTTGCTGTCCGGGGTGATCGCACCAGTGCTTCTGGCCCCGGGTCTGGCGGCGGCGGGGCCCGCCGGCCCGCCGCCCCCCCCGGAGTGGTTGCT
>NZ_JAYGIC010000152.1:0-5703 GCF_034931105.1 Synechococcus sp. CCY9201
GATCGACCTGGGCGGTCAGTGGGTCGGTCCCACTCAGACCCGCTTCCTCGCCCTGCTCGATCGCCACGGCATCCGCCGCTTCGAATCCCCCCATGACGGCGCCACGGTGCTGGTGTTCGGCGGCAGCCGCTGTACCTTCGCCGGCTTCTTCCAGGGCTTTCCTGAGGGGCAGCCCCCGGCGGTGCCCAGCGCCGACTGGGCCGATGCCATGGCCGCCCTGGAGCGCTTCCAGGCGCTGGTGGCTCAGTTCCCCGACGGCCACCCCCACCACCATCCCGCCGCCGCCGAACTGGATCGCCTCAGCTTCCAGGACTGGATCGACGCCCACACCCACACCCCCTTCGCCGCCTGGTATTTCGCCTACTTCTGCCGGGCGGTGGGATTCCTGGGCCCGGCCGAGCCGGAGCAGGTGTCGCTGTTGCATGTGCTCTGGGGCCAGCACACCGCCTCCCAGGGCGAACACCCCGAGCAGGAGCTGCTCCATGGCGGCGCCGGCCAGCTGCCGGCCCTGCTGGCGGCGGAGCTGGGCGAGGGGGTGGTGGTGCTGGGAGAACCGGCATTGGAGGTGCTGGAAGACCCCGGCGCCGCTTCGCCTGTTCCGCTCACCGTGTCCACCGATCGGGCGGCTTATCCCTGCCGTGCCGTGATCGTGGCCATGCCGCCGGCGATGGTGGCCCGCCTGCGCTTCTCGCCGGAGCTGCCCGCCGACCGCCAGCAGCTCAACCAGGAGATGGCGATGGGCGCCTGCGCCAAGGTGCTGGTGGTGTATGCCAGGCCCTGGTGGCGGGAGCAGGGGCTGTCGGGGATCGCTATCGGCGATCAGCCCACGGTGGAGCTCTGCGCCGACAGCTCCGATCCTGAGAGCGGTGCGGGTGTGCTGGCCGCCTTCGTGGTGGGACATCGCTATCACCGCTGGGCAACCCTTTCCGAGGTCGAGCGGCGGCAGGCGGTGCTGGCGGATCTTGCTGCCTATCTGGGTCCGCAGGCCCTTGAGCCCGTGGCCTACGTGGAAAAGGACTGGCCGGCCATGCCGTTCGTGGGCGGCGCCTTCGCCGGCTGGATGCCACCGGGACTGTGGAGCCGCTGTGGTGAGGCGATGCGCCGGCCCCATGGCCGGGTGTTCTGGGCCGGCACCGAGGTGGCCGAGCGCTGGCCCGGCTTTTTCGAGGGGGCGGTGCGCAGTGGTGAAGAGGCGGCGGCTGCGGTGCTGGATCGGCTCGCCTCGGGCGACTGATTGCCGCTGCGGCAGGCTCTACCAGGGCAGCACCTGGCCGTTGGCATGCCAGAACGTGCCGGAGGTCTCGAGCGTGAGCGCATCGATGCGCTCCAGCAGGCCGCGCACCGCCTGCTCCGTGGTGATGCCCTGCCCGGTGAAGCCCGTCATGCGGGTGCGCACCAGACCGGGATGCAGGATGGCCACGGCGATGCCACGGGGCGCCAGGTCGATCGCCAGCGACCTGCCCGCCATGCACAGCGCCACCTTCGACATCCGGTAGCCATAGGACCCGCCGGAACTGTTGTCGGCGATCGAACCCATGCGGCTGGTCATCAGGATCAGCTTGGAGCCGGCATGCAGATGGCCCAGCAGTGCCCGGGTGAGCCGCAGCGGACCGAGGGCATTCACCTCGAACTGGCGCCGCACGCTATCCGGATCAAGATCCTCCAGGCTGGTGCGCTCGAGGATGCCGGCGTTGTGGATCAGGCCATCGAGCGGCAGGCCGTCGAGCCGCTCCACCAGGCTGGCCATGGCTGTGTCGGAGGTGATGTCCACCCCCGCTTCGATTCGCACCCCAAGGGCCTCCAGCTCCTCCGATGGGGTGCGGCAGACCGCGACCACGTTGTCGCCCCGCGCCTGGAGCTGGCGGCAGTATTCGGTACCGATACCGCGGTTGGCGCCGGTGATCAGGTAGGTGGCCATGGCCGGATCTGCTGGACGGACACCCGCACCTTCTCACCCAGGGCCGGCGGATGAATAGTCAGAAGTGGAAGGGCCCTGTGGATCCAATCGCTACAGCTTCGGTGAATCCGTCTGTGTTGCGCAGTGGATCCAGTTCCGGACCCATTCCCCCTACCCATGCATCCCAGGAGGTCACACCATGGCTCTCTTGAAACGAGAATCCCTCAAGGACGTTGAGGATCTGTTCGATCGCTACCCCCTGTCGCTCCCATGGCCCTTCGGGCGGAGTGGCTCCAGTCTCTCGACCATGGCCCTGAGCGACTGGCAGCCCCGGGTGGATATCTCCGAATCCGCCAGTGGCTACGAGGTGCGAGCCGACATCCCCGGAGTCTGCAAGGAAGACCTGCGGGTGACCCTCCAGGATGGGATCCTCACCATCCAGGGGGAGCGCCACCAGGAGAAGAAGGAGGACACCGAACGTCTGCATCGGGTCGAGCGTGTCTACGGAAGCTTCAGCCGCAGTTTCCACCTGCCGGAAGATGCCGATGCGACAGCGATGCAGGCCGCGGCAAAGGACGGTCAACTCACTGTGACCGTGCCGCGCAGGGAGTCTGCACCCAGTGAGGAACCGGTTCAGATTCCGGTTCAGTGAGCGATCAGCCCCATCGCGCGCGGTCGATTCGGCTCTGCGGGATGGGGCTTCCAACCTCAGACACTCAGGCCCAGTTCCTCCTCCATGCCGGCCAGCACCACATCGGCCACCAGCTGGATGCGGTAGCGGCAGGCCTGCGTGACACTGCAGTCGAAGCTGCCGTGCTCCCAGTACTTGTTGCTGCCGGCGCCACCGCCGCACAGCCCGAAATAGTCACAGTCCCGGCGGCAACGCGCGACACCGGCGGCGATCTCCCGGTGGACCATCTGAAACTTGTCGGTGGCGACCGACGCTTCGAGGCTGCCGGTGAGCACATTGCCGAAGGAAAAGTCGCCGTATTCCGCCGTGGAGACCGACAACAGCTCCGGATCAAAGGTGGAGAAGTTGCCCCTGGCATCCACGTTCACGATCACAAAGGGCGTGTTCATATCCGTCTGTTCCATCCGGGCGTCGGCGCAGGCAAGGCTGGTGACACCGTCGAACTCGCGCACCCGCAGCCGCTCCGGTTCGGCCCGGGTCCGCTGCCAGAGATGCTCCAGGAAGACGCGATAGCGGCGCTCTCCATCGGGGCGCTCCAGGGTGGACTGGAGGTTTTCGCCCTCGGTTTCCTCCATGTTGAAGCCCACGTCCTCGATGCCGTGATCGGTGAAGAAGCGGTAAATGGCCTCGGCGTGGTCGAGAGCATCGGCCGTGAGCACGCAGATCACCTGGAAGGGAATGCCGCGCTGCTGCAGATGGGCGATCCCGCGCATCACAGCGCCATGGGTGGGCTTGCCGGTGCGGGTGACGCGATGGGCGTCGTGCAGAAAAGCGGGACCATCCATGCTCACGCCCACATGGATGCCGTTGCGTTCAAAGCAATCGCACCAGGCATCGTCGATCACCGTGGCGTTGGTCTGCAACGATTGGTGGATCGTGTCGGGCGGCAGTCCATGGCGCGCCAGCACACGTTCAAGACATTCAGTGGCCGCGTCGTAGAACGCGATCGGCATGGTGAGCGGCTCCCCCGCATGCCAGAGCAGGGTGAAACCACCATCGACATAGGGGCTCTCAAGCACCCGCTCCAGCGCTGCCTCCAGGATGTCCAGGGAGATCCGGCTGCGGTCGTTGCGGCTGGGCAGATAGCAGTAGTCGCAGTCGAGGTTGCAGAACGGGGTGGGCTGCACCACCAGCAGACGCACGGGGCCGAATCGCCCAGGCAACGGCTCATGCAAGGGCTGAGTCACCAGTGATTGCGGAAGCCCCCGTTACGGAATCCCCCCCCGTTGCGGAAACCGCCGTTGCGGAAACCGCCATTACCGAAGCCCCCATTGCGGAAACCGCCATTGCGGAAGCCGCCGTTATAAAAACCGCCGTTGCGGAAGCCGCCGCCATTGGCCCAGCCAATCCCGGGAGCATTGACGAAGATCGCCGAAATCGCCCCCTCGGGGATGGACGTGGTGGTGGAGTCCATCACCTCCTCTCCCTGCTGTTCCCGCATGGCGGCGGCGATGCGACGCAGGCGAGCCTCAACGCTTCCCTGCGGCGGCGGATCGTCCAGCGGCTCCTGACGACTGCCGGCCCCCAGGGCAAGGGCCGCCCCTGGATCCATGGGCAACGACGCCATGATCAGCAGGAGGCCGAACAGACGGGAACGGGAAAGGAACGCCATCGAAGCAGGGGCTGACGAAGGAACGGAGGGACGGCCCGGAGGCAACCGACCTCAGGGGACGGCCTGGTTGGGAGCGTGCTGATTCAGGGGGTGGGCTGTGCCGACGACTTGGCCGGTGGCAGCGGCCTGATGGCCTCCACACCCAGCAACACCGACTCGTAGTAGGTGCGGATCTGCTCCGGGGATCGGTTCAGGGCACTGCCCGGGCCAACCCAGCGATGGACGGCCGTGACCGCATCATTCTGGCCATCGAGGTAGCCCTGCAGGAAGCGGGCGATCGCCAGGTTGACCAGATTGCGGAAGGCCGAATCGTTCTCGGGGAGAACACAGGCCAGCGCATAGTTTTCGTAAGGAACCTCGGGCGTCAGCACCAGGGGAGGAGACGCTGGACCCCCGGCGAGGCTGGCCAGCAGGGCCGTGTCGCCGATCACCCCATCCACCTGTCCGGCCTTCAAGGCAGCCACCGCCGCGGCCAGGGAGGGGAAGTCCACCGCCTTGGCCTCAGGCTGAATGCCCTGCAGTTCGGTGGCGGCCAGGGATTCGCTCACCACGCCGATCCGGCGGCCCGCCAGCGATTCGGGCGAACCATCCAGGCGCCCGGCGGGGGCCAGCAGCCGCAGGCCGGAAATCCCGATCGGCAGGGAGTAATCGATCCACATGTCCCGCTCCCAGCTGAACGGCAGCCCGCAGGCCAGATCAGCCTTGCCCTCGGCGAGGCGTTGACCCAGGTCGCCTGGGTTGGTCACCGCCTCGAAGCGCAGTTTCACCGGACGTCCCACCGCGGAGGCCAGCTCGGCCTGAATGCGACGCGCCACCTCGACGCCGTAACCGATCGGCTGGCCCTGGGCGTCGACGGAGACCAGGGGCGCCAGATCCGACGGGCCGACCAGAACCAGCTCTCCGGTGCGAGCAACCCGATCGACGACCCCCTCAGGCTGGGCCTTGGTCTGGGCCCGGGCCAGCGGCGTCCAGGCAAGCGTGAGCAGTGTCAGAGCGGTGGAGGCCAGCCAGCGGCGGCGGCCTGAACGGTGAGGTCGCGGCAAGAGGAGGCGCAGCGGAGGCCGCTTCCCAATGTGGAGAGGGATGGCCCACCTGGCCACGTTGGCAGCGGCTGTTGGGGCGATTCTTCACCAAACCCCTGAGACAAGCAGCAGATCGGACGTTTCGGCTGACTTTCCGTCAGGCGACGACAGGATCGAAGCGCATGCTCAGGTCCAGCCAGGCCGAGCGGGTGATCGGTGCACTGGTGGAGATCAGATCGATGCCGGTGGCGGCATAGGCCCGCAACTGCTCCGGGGCGATGCCGGAGGCCTCCAGCACGACCCGCCCCCTGCCGAGCCCCGCGACGGCGGCGGCCAGGGCCTGTTCGCGCAGGCGGGGCACCAGCTCATGCAGCTGATCGGGGCTGAATTCATCCAGCAGCACCCCATCGGCACCGGCGGCCACGGCGGCTTCGGCTTCGCGGGCGGTTTCGGCCTCCACGATCACCGCCGCCGGCCAGGG
>NZ_JAYGIC010000153.1:0-1222 GCF_034931105.1 Synechococcus sp. CCY9201
CCAGCCGCTCGGCGCAGAGGCCAACGCAGGCGGCGCGCACCAGCGAGGTGGTGAAGGTGCCGGCGCAGATGGCCCCCTCCGGGGCCAGCACCAGGCAAAGATCCGGGTTGCCCGAGGGCTTCAGGCCGGCCGTGACCGCCGCGGCCAGGAACCCGGCCGGCGCCGTGACGCCGCCGGTGATCGGATGCCAGAGGGCGGAGAGGGAACCGGCGGACATGGAACGGCGGCGGCGGAAACGGCAGGCGGCCAACCACGCGGCTTGGAAACGCCTGGGCCAATCCTGCCCTGACGGACGCTGGCAACCCCCCTAGCCTGCGTTCAAGGCCGCAGCACGACGCCGATGGCGATCTGGGAGAAGGTGCGCAGCGAGTTCATCGACGTCATCGAATGGCCCGAGCAGGGGGAGTCTGAGGGCCCCGATGCCGATGCCGGAGCCACCCTGGTGTGGCGGTTTCCGCGCCAGGGCAACGCCATCAAGATGGGCGCCCAGCTCACGGTGCGCCCAGGCCAGTGGGCCGTGTTCGTGAACGAGGGGCGCATCGCCGATGGTTTCGGGCCGGGCCGCTATGTGCTGGAGACCCGCAACCTTCCCTTCCTCACCAGCCTGCTCTCCCTGCCCTACGGGTTCGAGAGCCCGTTCAAGGCGGAGGTGGTGTTCGTCGCCACCCGCCAGTTCACCAACCTCAAATGGGGCACCCGCCACCCGGTGCTGGTGCGCGACCGGGAGCTGGGGCCGGTGCGGCTGCGGGGATTCGGCACCTACGCCCTGCAGGTGCGGGATCCGGCCCAGCTGATGCGCGAAGTGACCGGCAGCCAACCGCACTTCAACATCGAGGGGATCAGCGAGCAGCTGCGCAACCTGATCGTGACCCGCCTGGCCGACCTGCTGGGCGAGAGCGAGCACCCCGTGCTGGAGCTGGCGGCCAACTACGACGAACTGGCTGGCGAGCTGGGCCAACGGCTGGCGCAGGAGGTGGAGGGCTACGGACTGGCCTTCACCAGCCTGCTGATCGAGAACCTGTCGCTGCCGCCGGAAGTGGAGGCGGCCCTCGATCGCCGCAACCAGATCGCCCTCAGCGGCGACCTGCAGGCCTTCACCACCTATCAGGCCGGCATCGCCATGGAAAAGGCGGCGGCCAATCCCGGCGGCGAGGCGGCGGCCGGGGTGGGGATGGGTATCGGCCTGGCGATGGCCCAACGGCTGGCTGGAACGGCGGCAGCC
>NZ_JAYGIC010000154.1:0-49096 GCF_034931105.1 Synechococcus sp. CCY9201
GTGTATAAGGGCCAGGGGGGCGGGCGGCGGCGGGGAGCCGGCGGCGGATGCTGGCCAGCAGCGCCTGGCGTTCCGGCTCGGGCCAGCAGTCGCAGCGGTTGAGCACCAGCAGCAGCGGTTTGCCACTGGCCAGCAAGGGTTCAAGCGCCTCCAGCTCGACGCTGGTGAGATCACCATCCAGCACCAGCAGCACCAGATCAGCGCCGAGGGCCAGACGGGCCGCCAGCCGGGAACGCGCTTCGGCGGCGATCTCGTCGATCCCCGGCGTGTCGACCAGCTCAACGGCGCTCAGCCCCGCGATCGGCTGCTGCCAGGGCCGGCTCGCCTGGCGACGGGTGCAGCCATGGGCCACATCCGTGGCAAAGGCCTCCTCGCCAAGCAGGGCATTGAGCAGGCTCGATTTCCCGACCCCCACCCGGCCGAACACGGCCAGGCGCGGCTGCTTCTGCTCCAGACGCTGCAGTTGCCGGTCCAGCCCTGCCAGCTCCGGTCCAAGCAGGGTGGTTTCGCGGGGGCTGAGCTGCAGCTCTGCCCGCCAGCGGCGCAGCAGCAGCAGGCAGCGCTCAGCGGTGGGCGGGGGCGTCAGCCTCGGGCGATGGGCTGGTGGTGCGGAGCCCCGGCGGGACCCGTGGCTCAGCGAGGGGGAGGTCATGACGGCTGTTCCTGCTCCACGTTGAGGGCGAGGTTGTCCCCACCGGTCTGGGGGCGGCGCCACCAGCCGGCCAGCACCGCCAGCACCGCATCGGCGCCGATCACCCCCACGAAGCCACCGAATTCATCCACCACCACGCGGATGCCGCTGCTGTTCCGCCGGAAGCCGGTGAGCAGCCGATCGGCGCGAATCATCTCCGGCACGTATTCCACCGGCTCGCACAGCTCGGCGGCGGTCATCGCGCCTTCCTGCTGCAACAGGGCACTGAGCAGCCGTTCGCGGTTTGCCACCCCCAGCACCTCATCGACCTCCTCGCCCAGCACCACCCACCAGGAGGCCGGGTTGGACAGCAGGTTGGACCGCAGACTCTCGAGGCTGGCCTGGCCCTGCAGGGTGGGGGCCGCCACCCGCGGCACCATCAGATCCCTGGCGGTGAGGTCATTGAGCTGGAACACCTTGGCGATCATGGCGGCCTCGTCGGCCTCGATCTGCCCTTTCTGGGAGCCGAGCCTGGCCAGCAGTCGGATTTCCTCTTCGTCGGTGTTGAGCTCATTCTCATCGCTGATGCCAGGCAGCAGGCGTTCCAGCACCAGCACCAGGGGCAGCATCAGCTTCAGGAGCAGCGTCAGGCTCTGCGCGCTGGCCAGGGAGACCGGCAGCGCCAGCCGGCTGCCGAGGGCCTTGGGCAGGATCTCGCCCAGCAGGATGACCAGCAGGGTGAGCCCCACCGAGAACAGCGGCAGGGCGACGGGATCGATGTTGTGGCGGCTGAACACCCAGCTGGCGAAGCCGCCCACCATCAGGCTGCCGAAGATGTTGAAGGTGTTGTTGACGATCACCAGCACCGACAGGGTGCGGCCCAGGCGGTTGCGCAGCTGCTCAAGGCGGCGGGCGCTGCCGGATGGCCGAGGACGATGGGCCAGCTCATGCACCCGGATCGGGCTCACGGTGAGCAGGGCGGCCTCGACACCGGAGCACACCGCCGAGCCCAGCAGCATCACCACCACCAACACGCCGAGGACGAGGTAATCGTTCATCCGGCGATGGGCGCGTGGGGGGGGACGGAGGTGGTGGAGAGGTGAGCGATCGCAGGGGCGGCGTCAACAACCGGGAAGCGTGCTGGCCGTTCCGGGCCCAAGGCACGCAACTTGCGCGGTCTCTGTATTAAACCGGCTGTTCCAACTTCTGGCTGTCGAGCCGTTCCGCCGCCCATGGCCAGCCCGCCTCCGATTGACGCCGCGGCCTATGCGGAGCGGCGCGGACGCTTCCTGCACCGCCTCGGTGGCGTGGCGGCGGTGATCCCGGCCTCCTCCCTGGCGACGCACCACGCCGATGTGGAGCATGCCTTCCGCCAGAACAGTGATTTCTGGTATCTCACCGGCTTCGATGAGCCCGGGGCGGTGGCCCTGTTCCTGCCCCATTGCCCCGAGCATCCCTTCGTGCTCTTCGTGGAGCCGAAGGATCCCACCGCTGAAGTCTGGAACGGCTTCCGCTGGGGTTGTGAGGGGGCGGTGGAGCGCTTCGGTGCTGACCGGGCCCATCCGATCGCCGAGCTGCCCCAGCGGCTGGCCGACTACCTCAAGGGTGCCGAGGGCATCGCTTTCCGGGTGGGGCGGCATCCCACGGTGGAGCCGCTGGTGCTGCAGGCCTGGGCCCATCAGCTGGATCGGGCCCCCCGCACCGGCAGCGCCGCCCTGGGGCTGGTCGCCCCCTGTCCGATGCTGCATGAGTTGCGCCTGCGCAAGAGCCCCGAGGAACTGGAGCGGCTGCGGGAAGCGGCGCGGATCTCCGCCGAAGCCCACGAACTGGCTCGCCGGGTGACGCGGCCGGGCCTGCTGGAGCGGCAGGTTCAGGCGGTGATCGAGCAGCACTTCCTCGAACGGGGCGCGCGCGGAGCGGCCTACGGCTCGATCGTCGCCGGCGGCGACAACGCTTGCGTGTTGCACTACACCGCCAATGCCGCCGAGCTGCGGGATGGCGACCTGCTGCTGATCGATGCCGGCTGCAGCCTGGGCGACTACTACAACGGCGACATCACCCGTACCTTTCCGGTGGGCGGCCGCTTCAGCGCCGAGCAACGGGCCCTCTACGAGCTGGTGCTGGCGGCCCAGGAGGCGGCCGTGGCGGTGGTGCGGCCGGAGGCCACCGCCGAACAGGTCCACGACACGGCGGTGCGGGTGCTGGTGGAGGGCCTGCTGGAGCTGGGCCTGCTGCGGGGCTCGGCCGACAGCGTGATCGAGCAGGGCGCCTACCGCCATCTCTACATGCACCGCACCGGCCACTGGCTCGGTCTCGACGTGCACGATGTGGGCGCCTACCGGCTCGGCGAGCATCCAGTGGCGCTCGAGCCCGGCATGGTGCTCACCGTGGAGCCGGGGTTGTACGTGAGCGATCGGTTGCCGGTGCCGGAGGGCCAGCCGGCGATCGAGGAGCGTTGGAAGGGGATCGGCATCCGCATCGAGGATGACGTGGCGGTGACGGAGCAGGGCCACGAGGTCCTCACGGCTGCTGCTCTCAAGGCGCCGGCGGCGATGGAGCGCTGAGCCAGCGCAACAGGGCTTCGGGTTCGAGGGCCCTGGTGCAGGGCAGCACCACATCGGCTCCGGCTTCGATCAGCCGGGCCTCGTAGGCAGCTCGGAGGTCGATGGCTTCCGGGACCTGCAGGTGGGGTGGGGCGACGGCCAGGCTGAGGAAGCGGACAGCAGGGCAGTGCTGCCGAGCCCGCTGCACGGTGAGAACATCCGCCACGGTGTCGCCCAGGTAGGCGATCGGCGGACTCGCCTGATCCAGCGCTGCGCCCGTGAGCTGGCTGGCAAGCAGCAGCAGGCCCGTGGGGTCGGGCTTGTCGGGAGCCTGGCCCATGGCGATCAGCGGGGGCTCGCGCAGCCCCAGCCGTGTCTCCAGCACGTAGCGGCAGGACGGGGGCTCCGCACCGCTCACGAAGCCCCAGGCCACGTTGGCCCTGGTCAGCGCAGCAAAGAAATCAGATTCCACCAGCAGCGGTTCGCTGCCGATGAACCCCTGCCACAGACTGGAATCCCCCTCGGGGTCGCCACCGAAGTAGAAGCCGCCAAACACGTCCACCAGGGCTTCGAAGGCTGGGAGCGGGGTATGACCTGAGCGGCGCAGCAGCTCCAGCGAGGCTTCCCAGTCGTTGTTCCAGCAGCCTTCACTTTTGAGGGTGTCGATGGCACCGGGCTCAGGGCGCTGGCCGCTGAACTGGTGCACCGTTTCCACGATGGCGCGCCGATAACTGCCGCCGACATCCCGGATCACACCGTCGATGTCGAAGAGCAGAACGGCACGGGGGGACATCAGGCGGTGCCGATCAGGCGATCGCATCCTGCTCGAACTGGGCGACGGCGGCTTCGGTGGCTTCACTGGCGAACAGCCCTGCGGCGATGGCTGGGCCCATGGTGAAGGTGGTCATCCCTGCCTCCGCCAGGCGGGTCAGATCGCTGGCCTGGCGGAGGCTGGCCACCAGGAGCCTCACGCCAGAGCCCACGCCATCGAGGCAGCGCTGCATGGTGATCAGCTCGGCGTGACCATCGCGTCCCAGGTCACTGATGCGGCCGAGGTAGGGGGCGATGTAACGGGCTCCCAGGGCGGCGGCGATCAACACCTGGGCCGGCTCGTAACAGGCGGTGAACGTGACGGGGATGGCCTGGCTGATCAGCTGTTTCGCTGCCGCAGCACCGGTGGCGGTCACCGGTACTTTCACGACGATCTGGTCTGGTGCAATGGCATGCAGGGCAGTGCCACGGCGCACCAGGTCGGCGGTGCTGCTGCCCCAGGCCTGCAGATGCAGTTCCTGGGGCAGCAGCTCCAGGGCGCGGCGGCTGAGCTGGCGCAGATGGTCCAGATCGCAGGGCTGGCCGGCCTTTTTCAGCAGACTGGGATTGGTGGTGATCCCAAAGAACAGCCCGCTGGGCAGCCAAGCCTCCCAGTCGCTGGGGTCGGCGGAATCGAGGAACAGGCGCAGCGTCATGGGCGGGATCGAGCCGGTCGCGCCTTGGCGACTGGTAGGTTAATTGTTTGACCTTGTTCCTTGAGCGCCGAAACCATGACGGCCACTGAGACCGCCAGCGCCGAGAGCGCCAGCGCCGGTGCTGAAAGCTCCAGTGCCGCTGCCGTGACGGAGGCCCCCGCAGAAGTGGCCGCCGCTGCGGATGCCCCTGCCGCCGACACCGCCACCCAGGGCCGTCCGGTGATGCGCGGTGGCAGCGCCGCCCTGGCCACGGCCACCATCGATGAAGATGGCGTTCCTTCCGGCTATACCCCCAAGGCCGATGAGGGTCGCTTCCTGCTCAAGATCCTCTGGCTGTCGGACAACGTCGCCCTGGCGGTGGATCAGATCGTGGGTGGTGGCCCCAGCCCACTCACCGCCTATTTCTTCTGGCCCCGGGAAGATGCCTGGGAAACCCTGAAATCCGAGCTGGAAGCCAAGAGCTGGATCACGGATAACGAGCGGGTGGAGATCCTCAACAAGGCCACCGAAGTGATCAACTACTGGCAGGAGGAGGGCAAGGGCAAGAGCCTCGAGGAGGCCAAGCTCAAGTTCCCCGATGTCACCTTCTGCGGGACCGCCTGATCCTTCCGCTGGAGTTTCCTTGGGCATTGACGATGTCCCTCATCCCGCGATGGAAACCTGGCAGGGTTCCATCACGGGATTTTTTCGGGACCTTGCTACATCGGGCTGGCATCAGCTTTGGATACAGGGTTCTGAATTCAGAGATCTTGATTCAGAGCTTTGGAATCACCGGCGCGCCTGCAGCACCCGAACGAAGGCACTGTTCGTGATCAGGGCCGGCGAGGTGGCGATGTCCACCGTGAAGCTGCGTGTCTCGCTCTGGCTGGTGCCATCCGGGTAGACGAAGGTCACCACCCCATCGAGGGTGAGGCTGCTGCCATTGCTGCCGGTGGTCTGCAGATCCGACACGGTCACCTGTTGGAACTGCTCGAAGAAGGCGGCGTCGAACTGGTCGGCTGCCGCGCCGGCAAACCACTGACGGGCCTGCTCGAAATCTTTGCGGCTGAGGCTCTCGTAGAGGCTGCGGATGCTCTCCATGGCCTGCTCCGCCGTGGCGGCCTCAGGAGTGGGTTCAGGTTCGGGCAGCTCTGGCACCTGGGGGGGCTCAGGCTGGCTTACAGATGCGGGGGTAGGGGGTGCCACCGGTTGGCGCACCACCGGCGCGCTCGGTTGCAGGGCGCTCTGCTGCGCCGACTGGTGCATCCACAGCACCACGGCCACCAGTGCCACGCTGAGGCTGCCGGTGAGAAAGGCCAGGAAGGCCACGAGGCCCCGGCTGCCGCCTGATGCCCTCTGTGCCTCCACCGCATAGACATCCTCGGCGGCTGGTGCCGCACGCGGCATCTGTGGCACCACGGGCGGTTGAACGGCTGAGACCTCTACGGGCACCGCTGCTACCGCCACTGGCACAGCAGCGGTTTGCCGGGGCACGCCTGGATGGGGTGCCGCCTCTGAGCCTGAAGGGGTCATCGGCCCTGGCAGGGCCAGCAGGCCCAGGACCACCCCCTCCATGCGGGCACAGATCGTGACGGCGAACACCTCGCGCAGTTCCGCCATCAGCCGGGCCGCCAGGCGCGGATCCGCCAGGGGCCTGGCCTGGCTCGCACCGCTGTGGAAGGCGGCGGACAACACCAGATGGCGCAGTGCCGGCAGCAGGGCGGTCTGCTCACTGCCGCAGAGGTCACCCACCAGCCCCTGCAGACGACGGCCCTCGATCGGCAGGTTCTGGGAACGAAGCTGCAGCACCCGCTCCCGCAGGGCGGCCCCGAGCTGGTAGTCGTTCATGGCAGGCGGATCAGCGGGATGGGGATGGGGTGGGCATGGTCTGCTGCCATTGCTCCTGCAAGGCGGACTGCAACGCTGCACAGGCTCCCAGAGCCTGAAGGGCTGATCCGCGCACCATCGTGCGCTGCGCCGGATCGAAGCTGGCCGCGATCAGGGCTCCGAGGGGATCGCTGGTGCTGGTTGCGTTGAGCAGATCTGGAGCGATTGTGCCCCGCCCCAGCCCCTCGAACTGGGCGCGGCGGTTGCGCAGGGTGCCTCGGATCGATGCCGGTGAACCCTGGCAGAGTGTCTGGACCAACTGACGGACTGGCTCAGGTGGCAGGGACTCAGGGGAAGAAGGCTCCATTTTCAGGGGCGTGGCAGGCCTTGGTGGGGACCGCTGCCCCAGCAGCCCCAAGGAGCTCAACAGAGCCAGCGCTCCTGCCAGACCCAGACTGAGACCCAGCAGGAGGCGTGAAGTGGATGGTCGCCCCTTGCCGGCGACGGCAGAGGAACCAACATCAGGAGCATCGGCGGTTTCGTTGGCTGGCTGAGAAGCTTTTGGCTGAACCGTTGTTGGTTTCGCCGTTGCGGTTGCCGCGGGTGTTGGCTCAGCGGTTGCTTGCTCCGCCCTCCGTTGCACAGGCTTTGTTCGCTCAGGATTGACCGGTTCAGCCGCGAGCGACCCCTCAGGCTCGAACCAGGTCATGGCCACGCTCACATCGTCGCCGCTGCCCTCGCGGCTGATGCGATCCAGCAGGCTGGGAAGCTCAGTGGACTCCTGGCTTGCCTCTGGAGCGTCTGCCGGTGCGGCCGCTTGATCCAACGCATGGGCCGGAGCCGTCGATCCGGCTTGGACTGCGCTCACCAGGAACGCAGCAAGTGCCAGGAAGTCAGGATCCGTGGCGCAGGACTTGCGCAGTCCATCGGTGCTGAGCAGCAGGGCGAAGCGCGCCTGGGGGCTGTCGAGCCGGTGCAGCCCGGAGCGCGACGCAAACAGCGAGGCGGCGTCGGGCAGGCAGAGGCTGCCGGTGGCTTCCCCCGGTGCGGCTGGGTCGTTCGCTTCCTCATCCAGCAGCACGGCCACGCCCTCGGCCTCCACCCGCACCAGGTCCCAGTCGCCCAGTCCGGTGTGGCCCCACCAGTGCGGTGTCAGCACCACCAGCCCCAGGGTGGTGCCATAGGCCAGCCAGTCTTGCGCCGCTGCGCTTTCCAGTGCGGGGACGCCCTCCTGTCCCGCTGGGTTGTCTGGCTCCGGCCGCCTGGCCCGGTCGGCCTCCACCGCTTCTCGCCAGGTGGAGAGAATGGCCAGCGGCAACGCCTGTTGCAGCCACCGTCGCCACTGCTCCATCGGCTGGCCAGCGGCAGTGTCGGCCAGACGGCTGGTCTCCAGCGTGGCGGCCACGGCCGTCAGGGCGGCTGTGCAGGCGAGGCGGCTGCCGATGTCGCTGCGGTGGTACCGGGCGCCACCGTGGCCATCGGCCACGGCCATCACCTTCACGGGCAGGCCATCGAGGCTGCGCAGTTCGACGGCCGCGCTCCAGTCCTGGCAGACCTGGCCGCGGCGTTGGTGGGCTGCTCCGGGGCGGCTGCAGATCCTGGCCGGCTGCCAGGGGCTCACCACACCAGGGGACCGACATCGTCGGTGGGATCGAGCACGGTCGGAGGCAGATCCGGCAGGGGGATGGGGCCCGGGGCTGCGGTCTTTGCCGACGGCACCATGCGGCTGGCGGGCATGGAGGCGGCGTTCACCACGGCCGTGGAGGCCCACTGGATGTACTGGGCCAGGGAGGTGGCGTTGCCGGCCTGCAGCGGGCGTCGCGCTGATCGGCCGCTGCCGCCGGGATCCTGGCCGATGAACTGCTGCAGCACCTCCAGATCGGCGTCGTGGCCGAGGGCAATCGCCAGCCGCACCGCCTTCTGGGCCCAGGGCTGGCGGAACAACGCGCGCAGGCCGCGATCGAAATCATCGGTGGGTTGGCCGTCGGAAATCAGCACCAGCACCGGCGGCAGAGCCCGCTCCTCCATCGGCGGCGTCTGCAGGGCGGCCGCCACCAGTTCCAGGGCCTCGCCCATGGCGGTCACGCCGCCGGCCTCAAGGTCGATCCAGCTGAGCTGCTCCACCGGCGTGGGCTCGGCGATGTGCCAGTGGGCCTGGTCGGCGAAGCGCACCGCCCGCACCAGCAGCCGGGCTTCCGGGTTCTGCCGGGACACCTCGGCCATGCCCGGCAGCGACTGGCGGATCGCCTGGTTGAGCGCCTGCATCTTGCCCTGGGCTGCCATCGAACCGGAGCAGTCGCACAGGTAGAGGAAGTGGAGCGGTCGGTTGGCGAGGCGAACGTTGGGGAAGGGCATGGGGCACCACGGGCCAGGGGTCAGCGCAGCACCGTGATCGCCCCGGCCGGCGTGGTGAGCCGTCGCACGGGCGCGAGATTACAGGTTTTTTGGGGTTGCAACGGCACCACGGCGCCGTTGAGCAGCTCCACGCTCCAGGGTTCTGTCGAGAGGTTGCGCAGTCCCACGATTGAGGGATCGCCGGGGTGGGCCTCCACCCGTGCCAGGGGGGTGAGCAGGCTCTCGGGTACGAGGGCATCGAAGTGATGGGGATGCAGCTCGTTGTCCGGTGCGGCGATCACCTCCCCATGGGCCAGCTGCAGCCGCAGGACCGGCTGCAGCGGCGAGCCGCAGCTCCAGCAGGTTCTGGCACTCTGATCGTCGGGGAAGACCTCCTGGCCGCAGGCCCGGCACAGCTGCCGCTGGTCCAGGGTGATCGACAGGGCCCGGCGCCACTGGCCCGTCAGGGCCCGCTGGCTGGGCTGGCGCAGGCCGCGGCAGAAGGTCTGCTCGAACAGGTCCTTGAGCCGCTCCGGGTAGATCGGCCAGGTGATCAGGGCGGCGGTGTGCTCGATCGGATCGGGTCGGTTGGACGGATCGGCCGGATCAAAGATGAACAGGGGGTCTTCGCCGTAGAGGCGGCGGCGGGCGGGTTCATCGAGGCAGCGAATCGCGAGCTCCCGTTGTCCCCTCAGCGGATCGTGGCGGGTGAGCAGCCTGAAGATCAGCACCGCCAGCGAGAACAGATCGCTGTCGGCGCCGGGGCGGGCCTGGCCCAGCAGCACCTCGGGAGCCATGAACCCGGGCGTACCCAGCACGCTGCCAGGGTCACGCCCGTCCACATCGACGTTGTCGTTGTCGCAGATCAGGATGCGGCCGCTGCCGGGTTGGAGGAACAGGTTGCCCAGGGAGATGTCCTTGTAACAGAGGCCGCGCAGGTGCAGGGCATGGAAGGCGTCAGCCAGGAAGAAGCAGGCCCGCAGCACAGAGCGCAGGCTGATCTCGATGCGGCCCGCGACGTGCTCATGGGCGCCCACGTAGTCCGCCGGTCTCAGGTCCATCAGATACCCGAAACCGGTGTCGCGGCAGCGGATCTGAGCACGGCTGGCGGCGCTGGGGTGCAGCAGGGCGATCGGCCAGAGGAAATCCTGATTGGGGGCCGTGGCGCGAATGCTGTCGCTGAGGCGGCGGGCCAACTGGGGATCACGGGCCAGGCACGCCGGCAGATACCACTTCAGGGCCAGAGCTTCGCCATCCACCTCCACCGCGAACACCTGGCCCTGGGTGCCGCCCCCCAGGGCGCGCCGGATTTGGATCGGGCTGCTGAGTTCCTCCATCTGCAGGGTCTCGCCCAACGGCAGGATCCAGGTCATGGCTCCACCGTCTGGCCCAGGGCCCGGCGAATGCCATTGCGGTGTGAGAGGGCCGTGATCCGGTTGGAGAAGCTGCGCCGGTAGGCCAGCCCGTCGCGCAGCACCACCACCAGAACGTGCTGCTTGCGCGAGCCCAGCAGCACTGCGCCGGCCAGGGCTGCCACCTGCAGGGGCCAGAACACCAGGGGAAAGGGCAGCAGCAGCAGACCGCCGAGGCAGACGAGCACCCACCAGCTGAAGATGTGGGGGTGGAGGGCCAGGCTGCGCAGCTCGGCTGAGCGGATCCGATCGAGGCTGATCCGTTCCCCACCGATGTCGATCTCTGCAGGGGCGGATCCCGCAGCTTGCGCTGCCACGGCGGGCTGCGGCGCCGGCCTTGCTGCACGGGCCTTTCCGGAAGTGGATTTCGAAGCAGTGGTCTTCGAAGCAGTGGTCTTCGAAGCAGTGGTCGTCGCAGCAGTGGCCTGCGAACCCGTTGCGCTCGAAGCGCTGCTCTGCTGAGCAGTGGCGGACTCCCACTGAAACAAGAACACCGGTCCGTTGCGGCCCAGCTGGATCCGATCGCCGTCCTGCAGGGGGTGGGGGGCTGTGATCCGCTGGCGGCCCACGTAGGTGCCGTTGGCGCTGCCCAGATCCGCGATCACCCAGCCCGTGTTGTCGCTGGAGCTGCGGATCTCCGCATGCCGACGCGACAGCCCAGCCGCGTTCGGCAGGCAGAGCTGATTGGCCGGGTCACGGCCGATGCTCAGGGGCCGGCCGGAATCGAGTGGCACGCTGCTGCCCGGATCGTTCTGCTGCACCAGCCGAGCGTGGGGTGGTGCGGGGGCTGGGTTGGTCATGGGCCGCGGCGGCGCTGCCACCAGAGCTGCCAGTCTTCGCGCAGGTCTGCCCACCAGCCCCCGTCCCCCTCGCGGTAGGGCACGACGCGGCCCGGGAACAACAGGGCCTTGCTGGCCAGCGCCAGGGCCAGGAGCACCAGGGTCAGCAGCACCCAGCCGGGGATCGCCCCGAGCCAGGTCGCCGCAAAGCTGGCGCGCAGGGCATAGAGCCCGATCGTGAGGGCCAGCCACAGCCGGAAGGGCTCCCAGGGATCCCGCTGGCGCTCCACCCGTTTCCCGCCATCGCTGTCCGTAGCCTATGGGGCCGTCGCCGTGGACTGCCCTGCCCGTGCCGTCGTCCGACCCCGGCGCCCAAGTCGTTGGCCGCACCGCCGCAGCACACAGCCGCCGCCGTCGCTGGCGGGCCCTCTGGATTGCCTGCAGCCGCGGCCCATTGGCCCAGCGCCCCGGGGCCCTCGGCTCCGCCTGGCGACACCTGGTGGCCCGACAGGCCCGCGCCGAACTGTGGCAAGGCGATCGGTTGGTGCTGGCCCGTTCCCTCAAGCCAGGCCAGCGGCTGCGCATCGGTCGCGATCCGGCCTGCGAGCTGCCGGTCGCCGATCCCAGCCTCAGCCGGGTACACGCCATCCTCGAGCAGAAGCGGCTGGGCGATCGCGACTTCTGCCTCGAAGACTTCAACTCCGCCAACGGCCTGTTCCACCGCGACCGCCGCATCCGTGCCATCCGCCTGCGCCACGGTGATGTGGTGCAGCTGGGATCGCCGCTGAAGGGGGAAGCGCCGCGGCTGCTGTATCGCCATCCCCGCAGTGCCCTCGAGCAGGTGGTCCACCTGGCTGGCCTGGCGGCCTTGCTGGGCTCGGGGCTGCTGGTGGGCGGGCTGCTGGCTGCGGCCTCGGTGGGGGGCGGCTCCCGGATCCGCGCCATTGCCGGACCGGTGAAGATCTTTGCGGCCAGCGGTGAGCAGGTCGATGCCCGTGAGGGCTCGGCCACGGCCCTGCCCTCCCTGCAGGACTATCCCCTGCATCTGCGCCAGGCCCTTGTGGCCTCGGAGGAATCGCGGTTCGGCTGGAACAGTGGCCTCGACCTGTTCGGCACCCTGCGCTCCGTCCTGCTCGGCAGCGGTGGTGGCAGCGGCCTCACCCAGCAGGTGGCGCGTCTCTACTACCCCTCCGTGGGCACGGAGGTGAGCCTGGCCCGCAAGCTGCGGGAATTATGGGTGGCGCTGCAGCTGGAGGTGGGCTACAGCAAGAACCGGATCCTGAAGATGTATCTGGACCGGGCCCATCTCGGCCTGGGCACCGATGGGTTCGAGCAGGCTTCTCAGCTGTATTTCCGTCAGTCGGCCCGCGATCTGGATGTGGGCCAGGCCGCGTTTCTGGTGGGTCTGCTGCCTAGCCCCAATGGCTACAGCCCCTGCAACCGCGACGACCCCACCGCCGGTCGGGAGCGGCGCAACCTCGTGCTGAAACTGATGCACGAGCAGGGCTTTCTCTCCGATCAGGGGCTGATCGATGCCGAGCGCCGTCCACTCAACATTGATCCCTCCGCCTGCCGCGCGTCCACCTTCACCAGCTATCCATTCTTCAGCGATTACGTGCTAGGTGAGCTGGAGGGCACCCGCTTCGGTCTCAACCTCTCCGAACAGGAGAGTGGCGGCAACTACAGCGTGGTGAGCACGATTGATCCCAGGCTGCAGGCCCTGGCGCAGCAACAGTTGCAGCGCTTCCTGGAGGGTCCGGCGGCCCGGGCAGGCCTCACCCAGGGAGCACTGATTTCCCTGAATTTCGAGAGTGGTGACATCCTCGCCTACGTGGGCGGCGGCGATTACAGCCGCTCCAGCTTTGATCGGGTTCAGGCGTTGCGCCAGCCCGGCTCGGCCTTCAAGCTGTTCACCTTTCTGGCGGCCCTGGCCCGTGGGGTCAGCCCGGACGACCGCATCTCCTGCGCGCCGCTGTCCTATGTGGCCGGCTGCCGCCACGGGGCAGGCTCAGCCGATGGCACCACCAGCGTGGCCGATGGCTTCGCCGCTTCCGAGAATGTGGTGGCCCTGCGCCTGGCCCAGCGGGCCGGCCTGCGCCAGGTGGTGGACCAGGCCCGCCGGCTGGGGATCAGCACCCCCCTCGACCTCGACTTCAACACCATCCTGGGCGGACGTGAAACCCTGCTCTATGAGCTGGCCCGGGCCTATGCGGTGGTGGCGAATGGTGGCCAATCGGTGCCGATGCACGGCGTCAGCCGCATCTATGACCTGGGCATCTGCCAGTCGATCTACAGCCTTGCCACCTGCCCGGAGCGGGGGGTGACGGTGCCGGTGGGGGAGACATCCCGTCAGTTGATCCCGCCGGAGCATGCGCAACAGATGGATGCCCTGCTGGCCGCGGTGGTGCAGCGCGGCACCGGCAAGGCGGCCGCTCTGGTGGCCGATGCCCGCGGCAAGACCGGCACCACCAACAACGGCGTTGATGTGCTGTTTGTCGGCTATTCACCGTCGCTGAAAATTCTCACCGCCATCTGGATGGGCAACGACGACAACAAACCCGCCGAAGCCGCCAGTGGGGCCCTGGTGGCGGAGTTGTGGGGGCGCTACATGGCTGCTGCTGCTGACGTCAGCCGGCTGGGCGGGTCTGCTGCAGCACCTGCAGCCACTGGCCAAGCCGGCTGATCAGCGCCCAGGCGAGGCCGAGCTGCAGTCCCCACCACCACTGGCTGCTGAGCAGGCGGTCGATCGGACGGCTGCTGTCCTGGGGGCTGCGCCGGGGCAGCAGCCAGCTGAGTTGCAGGGTTCCGTACACCACCAGCAGCACCCAGGCGGGAATCGCCAGGGGGCCGAAGGGATAGCTCAGCGATCGCCAGTGCAACAGGCTGGCGCCACTGCCCAGGCCGATCAGAGCGCTGACGGCCCCCGAAGCTCCATCCCAGCGCCCTTCGCTGGTGCGGCGTTGCGCCAGCAGCAGGGCCAGGGCTGCGGTGGCCAGGCTGGTGAGGCAGTAGCGCAGCACCACCTCCGGCAGGGGCAAAGGGGATGGCCCCAGCAGGATCAGCAGCAGCACCAGGTTGAGCAGCGCCTCCCCATTGGCATGGTGAATCCAGGGGGCGCAGATCCAGCGCCACGCCTGGTGGGGATCGGTGGCATCGGCCTGTTCCAGGGGCCACTGACGCCGGACCACCTTGAGGGGACCGAGGGCCAGGGCCTGAAGCAGTGCCAGCAGCACCACCAGCACCACTCCGCCGCTCCAGCCCCAGGGTTCAAACACCCAGCGCTGTAACTCCCCGGCCGACCAGCGCCACACCAGGGCGGCGGTGGCCGCCAGGGCGACTCCAGGACCCAGGAGATGAAGCTGGTGAGCGAGACCTGCCGCTCCTGCTGCAATCTCCACAGCAGCAGGAGCGGGGCCGGAAGCATTGACAAGGCACGGTCCATCACTGGACGGTCCAGTGATCAAGGCCCGATCGGGGATGGACTCAGCGAGCGCTGACAGGCTGATGGATTGACCGGTGGCAGCCTGAAGGAGCGCCAGCAGCTCAACGAGAACCTTGGGGGCGTAGGTCGATTCGAGCTGATGGACCAGGCTCTGCAGGGCCGAGTGCCGGGTGCCCCCATCCCGTTGGCGAAGCACCTGGCGGAGCAGCGGCTGGGAGGCCAGATCGCGGATCGGCCCTTTGAGCCATTCCTCCGCGCCCAGTCCATCGATCAGGCGGTTGGCCAGAGCTGTGGGGTGCTCGAGGTCGAGCAGTCCAGCCTCATTCCATGCCCTCAGCTGCTGGCCCAGCTCTTCACCCTTCCCCATGCCCTCGAACCCTGCGGGGCGAGCTTAGGAGGGTGATGGGGAGGGCCAAACCAGCCTTGGGTTTTCAGCTGGCTTTGCTGGCCTGCAGCCGCGCCCTGGCCCGGGCCAGGCTCTGTTGAGCCTTCAGCTTTTCGGGGCTGGGCTGCTGGCCTTCGAACACCGCGGCAGCCTGCTGAGCGGCCTCGAAGGCCGTTTCGGCGGCGGCGGTGTTGATGCTGCTGCCGAGTTCGGCGGCGTTGACCAGCACCGTGACTTCATCGGCTTCCACCTCGGCGAAGCCACCCATCAGGGCGATGGTGCTCCAGCCATTGGCGTCACGCAGACGCATCACGCCGGTATCCAGGGCCGCCAGCATGGTGACATGCCCGGGAAGGATACCCACCTGACCGGTGGTGCTGGGCAGGATCACCTCGTCGGCGCTGCCGTCGAAAACGCTCTGGTCTGGTGCCAGAACGCGGAGAGTGAGACTCATGGATCGGGGACCTCAGGGAAACGAGCGGTGGATGGACGCGCTCAGCCCTTGGCTTCGGCGGAGATCTTGGCGGCCTTGGCTTTGACCTCGTCGATGTTGCCCACCAGATAGAAGGCGGCTTCGGGGAGATCGTCGAGTTCGCCAGCCAGGATCATGTTGAAGCCCTTGATGGTTTCTTCGAGCTTCACGTATTTGCCGGGCATGCCGGTGAACACTTCCGCCACGAAGAAGGGCTGGGAGAGGAACTTCTCGATCTTGCGGGCCCGGTCCACCGTGCGGCGATCGTCTTCCGAAAGTTCATCGAGACCCAGGATCGCGATGATGTCCTGCAGTTCCTT
Source organism: Synechococcus sp. CCY9201 (assembly GCF_034931105.1). NCBI lineage: Bacteria > Bacillati > Cyanobacteriota > Cyanophyceae > Synechococcales > Synechococcaceae > Synechococcus > Synechococcus sp. CCY9201. The sequence goes on from NZ_JAYGIC010000154.1 coordinate 15,591, forward strand.
GTAGCGCTGCAGGGTGCTCTGCACGGCGCGGGCGGTGCGGTAGTGCTCGTCTCCCACCACGGCAGGCTGGAGCATGGTGCTGGTGGAATCGAGCGGATCCACGGCGGGGTAGATGCCCTTCGAGGCCAGGCCGCGGCTCAGCACGGTGGTGGCATCCAGGTGGGCAAAGGTGGTGGCAGGGGCGGGATCGGTGAGGTCATCCGCCGGCACGTAGACGGCCTGGATCGAGGTGATCGATCCTTCCAGCGTGGAGGTGATGCGCTCCTGCAGCTCACCCACGTCGGTGCCGAGGGTGGGCTGGTAACCCACAGCCGAAGGCATCCGGCCCAGCAGGGCGCTCACCTCGGAGCCGGCCTGCACGAAGCGGAAGATGTTGTCGACGAACAGCAGCACGTCCTGCTTGTTCACATCGCGGAAGTGCTCGGCCATGGTGAGAGCCGACAGGCCCACCCGCATACGGGCGCCCGGGGGCTCGTTCATCTGGCCGTAGCAGAGGGCCACCTTCGACTTGGAGAGGTCGTCGGCGTTGATCACGCCCGACTCCTTGAATTCCTCGTAGAGGTCGTTGCCTTCGCGGGTGCGCTCACCCACGCCGCCGAACACGGACACACCACCGTGCTCCTTGGCGATGTTGTTGATCAGCTCCTGGATCAGCACGGTCTTGCCCACGCCGGCGCCGCCGAACAGGCCCACCTTGCCGCCTTGGCGATAGGGCGCCAGGAGGTCAATCACCTTGATGCCGGTTTCGAACACCTTGGGCTTGGTCTCCAGCTCGGTGAGCTTGGGAGCTTCCCGGTGGATCGGCGCAGTCATGGTGGTGCTGACCGGGCCCTGCTCGTCGACGGGCTCACCCAGCACGTTGAAGATGCGGCCCAGGGTGGCTTCGCCCACGGGGACGGAGATCGGGGCACCGGTGTCGAGCGCTTCCATGCCGCGCACCAGGCCATCGGTGCTGCTCATGGCCACGGCACGCACGCGGTGGTCACCCAGCAGCTGCTGCACTTCGGCGGTGAGGGCGACCTGCTGACCAGCGGAGTTGGTTGCCTCAATGCGCAGAGCATTGAAGATCCTGGGCAGCTTGCCGGCCGGGAACTCCACATCAAGCACGGGACCGATCACCTGCCGGACAATGCCTTTGGTGCCGGAGGCGGCGGGAGCAGCAGCAGCCATAAGTAAGGAAAAATCGCGGTTTCGCGCAGCGGGGCATCAGCCCGTCTTGAGCGGCGCAACCTTACCACCGCAGCTCACCCGACCCTGGGAGTTCGGTCAACCGCACAGGCCTGGGGCTGGCTTGTTGCCCACTGGCTCGCATACGTTGGCAGTCAACGGGGCCGAGTGCCAACTCTCCCGTTGTTCAGTGGCGTCTCAGGCGCCATGCCGTTGCTATCGCATCAATTCATGGCTGCTGTTTCCCTCAGCGTCTCCACGGTCAAACCGCTCGGAGATCGCATCTTCATCAAGGTCTCCGAGTCGGAGGAAAAGACTGCCGGAGGCATCCTGCTTCCCGATACCGCCAAGGAAAAGCCCCAGGTGGGTGAGGTGGTCCAGGTCGGCCCCGGCAAGCGCAACGATGACGGCACCCGCCAGACTCCCGAGGTGAGCGTGGGTGACCAGGTCCTCTACAGCAAGTACGCCGGCACCGATATCAAGCTGGGCAGCGACGAGTTCGTGCTGCTCTCCGAGAAGGACATTCTGGCCATCGTCAACTGAACGGTACCAGTTCCCGCATTTTCCACACCCGCAAGGACAACGCCTTCCATGGCCAAGCGCATCATCTATAACGAGAACGCCCGCAGGGCCCTCGAAAAAGGCATCGATATCCTGGCTGAGGCCGTCGCCGTCACCCTGGGTCCCAAGGGCCGCAATGTGGTGCTCGAGAAGAAATTCGGCGCTCCTCAGATCATCAACGATGGCGTCACCATCGCCAAGGAGATCGAGCTCGAAGACCACATCGAGAACACCGGTGTCGCCCTGATCCGTCAGGCCGCCTCCAAGACCAACGACGCTGCCGGTGACGGCACCACCACCGCCACCGTCCTGGCCCACGCCATGGTCAAGGCGGGTCTGCGCAATGTGGCCGCCGGCGCCAACGCCATCACCCTGAAGAAGGGCATCGACAAGGCTTCTGACTTCCTCGTCAAGAAGATCGAGGAGCACGCCAAGCCGATCTCCGATTCCAACGCCATCGCCCAGGTGGGCACCATCTCCGCCGGCAACGACGAAGAGGTGGGCCAGATGATCGCTGACGCGATGGACAAGGTCGGCAAGGAAGGCGTGATCTCCCTCGAAGAAGGGAAATCGATGACCACCGAGCTGGAGGTCACCGAGGGCATGCGCTTCGACAAGGGCTACATCTCGCCCTACTTCGCCACCGACACCGAGCGGATGGAAGCGGTGCTCGAGGAGCCCTACATCCTGCTCACCGACAAGAAGATCGGCCTGGTGCAGGACCTGGTGCCCGTGCTCGAGCAGATCGCCCGCACCGGCAAGCCCCTGCTGATCATCGCCGAGGACATCGAGAAGGAAGCCCTCGCCACTCTGGTGGTGAACCGTCTCCGTGGCGTGCTGAACGTGGCCGCTGTGAAGGCTCCTGGCTTCGGTGATCGCCGTAAGGCCATGCTCGAGGACATCGCCGTCCTCACCAACGGTCAGCTGATCACCGAGGACGCCGGCCTCAAGCTGGAGAACACCAAGCTGGAGATGCTGGGCACCGCCCGCCGCATCACCATCAACAAGGACACCACCACCATCGTGGCCGAAGGCAACGAGGTGGCCGTGAAGGCCCGCTGCGAGCAGATCCGCAAGCAGATGGACGAAACCGACTCCTCCTACGACAAGGAGAAGCTGCAGGAGCGTCTGGCCAAGCTGAGCGGCGGTGTGGCCGTGGTCAAGGTGGGTGCCGCCACCGAGACCGAGATGAAGGACAAGAAGCTGCGCCTCGAAGACGCCATCAACGCCACCAAGGCGGCTGTTGAGGAAGGCATCGTTCCTGGTGGTGGCACCACCCTGGCCCACCTGGCCCCGGCCCTCGAGGAGTGGGCGGCCGCCAACCTCTCCGGCGAGGAGCTGATCGGGGCCACGATCGTGGCTTCCGCCCTCACCGCGCCTCTCAAGCGCATCGCTGAAAACGCCGGCGTCAACGGCGCTGTCGTGGCTGAGCATGTCAAGGGCATGCCCTTCAACGAGGGCTACAACGCAGCCAGTGGCGAATATGTCGACATGCTGGCTGCCGGCATCGTCGATCCCGCCAAGGTGACCCGCTCCGGTCTGCAGAATGCCGCTTCGATCGCCGGCATGGTGCTCACCACCGAGTGCATCGTGGCTGATCTGCCCGAGAAGAAGGAAGCAGCTCCCGCTGGTGGCGGTGGCATGGGCGGCGACTTCGATTATTGATCGCCTTCTGGTTTCCGGCCCGCCTGGTTGGCTGGCCGGTTTCTGCCCCCGCTTCGGCGGGGGCTTTTTTGTGGCAGGTCGCTGTCTGCTCTGTGGAGTGGTTGCTCTATTCAGAGGCTGTGTTCTCAGCGGGTGAGCAGATAGCGCAGCGCACTGAGACCAAGAATCAGGCCGATGCCGCTGTTCCAGATCAGCGACTGCCGTCGTCTGAGCCAGCCCAGCGGACGGGGCAGATTGCCGGGGTGGGATTCCAGCAGGAGCGTGGCGGTGACCAGCAGCACCACCGGCAACACCAGTGCGATCAGCAGTTCGATGGCCATCGATCACGCTTCAGCATGGGACCCCTCTCACGCTTCAGGGTTGCTCCCCTACTGCCGCATCGCTTCGGTGGTGGTGTCGGAACTGCCCTGATGACCACGGGGGTGCTTCTCACAGGCCATGGCGGAGCCGGCTCCCACCAGGGTGGCCAGCAGCGCAGCTGTGAACAGGCGGATCATGGGCCCAGGACGGTCAACCCGATCACGCTAGATCGATTCAGCGGTTCAGGCTGGCTGAAAGACCAAGGCGACGCCGTTATTGCAATACCGCTTGCCCGTGGGCCGGGGGCCATCATCAAACACATGACCCTGATGCCCACCGCAGCGCCTGCAGTGGTACTCGGTGCGGGGGATGATCAGCTTGAAATCGATCTTGGTGGCGATTCCGTTCGGCAGCGGTTCCCAGAAGCTGGGCCAACCTGTGCCACTGTCGTACTTGGTGGAGGAGCTGAACAGGGGTAGCCGGCAGCCGGCACAGAGGAACGTGCCCTTGCGCTTTTCATTGTTGAGTGGACTGCTGAAGGGGCGCTCGGTTCCTTCCCGCCGCAACACCTCGTAGGCCGCGGGACTGAGCCGCTTTTTCCATGCGGCTTCGCTCAGTTGCCAGGCAGGATCACCGGCTTTCGAGGCCGCCAAGGCTGGACGCGCCCCCACAAGGGCGGTGAGGCTGACGCCGAAGGAGGCCAGCAGCCCGCGGCGGCTCATCAGCCCAGCCATCCGGCGCTCAGGAGGACGGCCAGGCCGAGAAAAAGGGCGAGAAGAGTCCAGGTGATGCGGTTCAGCGTGGCTTCGGCGCTGCGGGCGCTGGTGAACATGGACCCGCCGCTGGAGGCCAGTCCGCCCATGCCATCGCCCTTGGGGCTGTGCAACAACACGCTGATGATCAGCAGCACACCACTGCCGATCCAGATCCAGGAAATCGTTGAAGTGATCATCAACCCAGATTAGGACCTGCTCAGACGCCGATCGCCTGGGGAATGCGCTGGGACGTGGCAGCAGTCTCAACGGGCATGATCAGGGATGTGCCCGTCATGCTGGCGGGTTTGGACAGCTCAAGAATGTCCAGCAGGGTGGGGGCGATGTCCGCCAGCCCACCGCCTTCACGCAGGTGGATATCAGTACCGTGGCCAGGCAGTTTGCGCTCTTCACCTTCCACGAGGATCACGGGCACGGGATTGGTGGTGTGGGCTGTCCAGGGACGACCATCCGGACCTTCCATCAGTTCAGCGTTGCCGTGATCGGCGGTGACCAGCAGGGTCCCACCCATGCGGTTGGTGGCTTCCATCAGGCGCCCCACGCAGGTGTCGACCATGGAGATGGCCTCGGTGGTGGCTTCCATTCGGCCTGTATGCCCGACCATGTCGGGGTTGGCGTAGTTGATCACGACAAAGGAATAGATGCCCTTGTTGATTGCCGCGATGCAGCTGTCAGTCAGTTGCTCTGCTGACATGGTGGGTGCTTGGTCGTAGGTGGGGACCCGTGGCGAAGGCACAAGGTGACGGTCTTCTCCCGGGAAGGCCTTCTCGATGCCACCATTCATGAAGTAGGTGACATGGGGATATTTTTCCGTTTCTGCGGTGCGGAACTGCCGTAGGCCAGCCTCTGAAATCACTTGACCCAGAAGGCCTTCGAGTGATTCAGGCGGAAAGGCCACGGCCACAGGAAGGCCCTGTTCGTATTGGGTGAAGGTGACCACATCCAGCGGTTCAATCCGCTGGCGCGGGAAGTTGTCGAATTCGGGCAGCACCAGGGCGCGGATCAGCTGGCGGGCGCGGTCGGGGCGGAAGTTGAAACAGACCAGACCGTCGCCGGCCTTGACCAGTCCTGAACTGATTCGGGTGGGTTCGATGAACTCGTCGGTGATGTCTTCGGCGTAGCAAGCCTCCACCACCTCTTCAGGCGTCAGTCCGCAAGAAGACTCTGTTTCGGTGAGCAGCCGGTAGGCCTTTTCGGTGCGCTCCCAGCGGTTGTCGCGATCCATGGCCCAGTAACGGCCGCAGATGGTGGCGATCCGGCCGACTCCGGCTTCGGCGATCTGAGCCTCAATGCGCTGCAGGAAGGTGATGGCGCTGGTCGGGGCCGTGTCGCGACCGTCGGTGATCACGTGCAGGCAGATGTCCTGGAGTCCGCGTTGCGACGCCCAGCGCAGCAGGCCGGCAATGTGGTCGACATGGCTATGGACTCCGCCGTCTGAACAGAGGCCGATCAGATGGAGGGTGCCGCCGCTGGCCAGGAGGCGGTCGCCCAGGGCATTGAGGGAGGCATTGGTGGCAATCGATCCGTCTCGCACGGCCTGGCCGATCCGCACCAGTTCCTGGCGGATGATCCGACCGCAACCAATGGTGAGGTGGCCCACCTCGGAATTCCCCATCTGCCCGTCGGGCAGACCGACGGCGCCGCCGCTGGCTTCAATCAACGTGTGGGGATAGGCATGCCAAAGGGCATCCATCACCGGGGTGGAGGCGGCTCGGATCGCGTTGTGATCGGTCTCGTGCCGATAGCCCCATCCATCCAGAATGGCTAAGACAACGGGAGCGATAGAACCTCGACCAGGCAGGGTGGCGATGGCGTCGTGTCCTCCGGAACGCTGAGAAGCGGGAGGTGAGGAGTTCTTAGGGGAATCAACTGTTTTCACCCGAACATCCGCAATCGTCGACACATCTCTGACCAACCCCAACCTACTCCGCTTCTGCGAGCACGCATCAACTGGCGATCGGCTTCGTCAGGCTTTGGCGACACCCCCTGCCTTAGCGTGAGCCATCAGACGTCTGAGCATGGAACCCCTGCCTGCAGAGGCCATTGCCGCGACCCAGGCTGATCAGGCCGGCGGCCGCCGGGAACTGCTCTCCTCCCAGGACCTGGGCCGCACGATCGATCGTCTCGCCTCCCAGGTGCTGGAGCGCACCGATGACAGCCGGGCCCTGCTTCTGCTCGGCATTCCCACCCGTGGCGTGGCCCTGGCCCGTGTCCTGGCGGAACGGCTTGAGCAGCGCTGCGGCCATCCGATCGATCAGGGCAGCCTCGATCCCACGTTTCACCGCGATGATCTCGATCGGGTCGGCACGCGACTGGTGGAAGCCACCCAGCTGCCCGCCGGTGGCCTGGAGGATCGAGATGTGGTGCTGGTGGACGATGTGATCTTCACCGGCCGCACCGTGCGCGCGGCCCTGGAAGCCCTGCAGGCCTGGGGCCGACCGCGGCGGGTGAGCCTGCTGGTCATGGTGGATCGGGGCCACCGGGAACTGCCGATTCAACCGGATTTCTGCGGCCGGCTGGTGCCGACCCGCCGATTGGAAAGCATCCAGCTCTGCCTCCGTGCGATCGATGGTCACGAGGGGGTTTACCTGCTGGCGCCTGACGCCTGAAGGCAGAGACCTCAGGCCGGCGAGAGTTCGTCGCTGCGGAAGTGGGCGCGGAACTTGCCGAAGGCCACGATCACCGGCAGGGTCGGGCTGATCGGCCGGCCTTTCCAGTCGTTCAGCACGCTGACCACTTCCCCCTGCTGTCCCTTCAGATCGAAGGCTTGCCCCCGGTGCTGGGGATGGTGGAACACCACCACGCTGCTGCTGACGCTGACCGGATCGCCTGGCTGCATGGGCTCTGGACCTTACGGCCCATCGGGAGAACAACTTCGGCCGCCCATCCTGTCATGCAGCCCTGGTGGGATTCCCTGCAGATGCGGCAGTGATTCAGCGCTGACAGGCGGATTCCGGACCCGCTTCGACAATCTGGCCCCCCAGTTCCTGGCAGGCCTGCTCGAAGGCATTCCACTCATCCACCCCGGCGGCGATCCGCTTCTGCACCAGGGCATCGAGCTTGTCGGTGGGCACCGTGTGGGGGAGATCTCCGTGGCTGTCGTGCTCCTTGTCGGCACCAGCCAGGTTTTTCACACCCGCGTCGACCTCCTCGCGAACGGCTTTGCTTTCCTGCTTCCACCAGGGATGGTCGATGCGGTTGAGGGCATCGAGGGCCTCCCACCAGCGCTGCCGTTCGGCCAGCTGGCGTGCCCGTTCCAGCTGCAGACGGTTGCGGTTCCATTGCTCGCGCAGGCTGTCCCCCAGGGCGGTGCCGTTCTCGCGACGTTCTTCGCCCATGGCGGCCAGTACCGTCAGGGCTCCTTCCAGATCGCCATCCCGGAACAGGGTGAGGGCGCGGCGGCGGAGCTCCTCCTGCCAGGTCTGCAGCTCCTTGCGATCGGCGGGGCCGCCAGCGGCGGAGTTGACGAGCTGCAGCTGCAGGGCCAGGGCCTCGGACCAGTTGTCCTGCTCCCAGAGCTGGCGAGCCTTGAGCCGACGGCACTGGCCCTGCTCCAGGGGGGCCCGGCCGGCCATCCACTGCAGGGCTGAGAGCTGCTCGCTGTACCGCAGGCAGGCATCGAGGTCGCCGCGCTGAGAGGCATCTGCCAGCCGTTTTGGCAGCTCGCCTTCCCACCAACGGGCCACCCCCACGGCGGTGGCCACCAGCCCGAGGGTGATCGCCAGCCAGACACGCGGCAGCCGGTGGCGGCGGATGGCCAAGTACAGACCAAGAACTGGAACCTTTCTATGGACCTGAGGGCCGCCTCAACGCCTGGAGGGGGCAGCCCCGATGTCGTCCACCTGGGTTGGGCCTCCCTCAGCGCACGATTCCGAGGCTGCGCGGCTCCACTGGCGCCTGGCTGCGAAGATCCGTTCCTTCGAGCTGCAGTTGACCCGCCGCATCGATCCACAGGCGCAGCCGCAGACGGTCTTCGCCCCGCTCGCCGGGGGGATCAAGCGACAGGGGGCTGGGTTGCTGGGGCCAGGGGCGAACGGTCGCGGCCCCGGCCTGCCGGGGCCGCAGCACCGGCAGGCCGTCTCGGAAGACCACCTCGGAACGTTGCTGCGGCTGGGGTTCCCCCAGCACCAGCTCCAGGCAGGACTGCCCGTCACGGCTGCAGGCCAGCACCAGCTCCAGGGGCTCGCTGGTGGGCCAGGCCTGGCCCGGCACGAACAGTGGATGCCAGTGATGTCGATTGCTGCGCCGGTCCCAGCAGCGCAGGCTCACACCCTGGGCGAGAACATCGCGGATCTGCACCCCCGGCGTGAGGGCGAGGGCCCCCAGCACCACCGCTTCCACGGGGCGTTCATCGCGCAGGGGAATGGCGCCGCAATGCTCGTGCAGCCAGCGGCGTATTCGGGGTATGCGGCTGCTGCCGCCCACCGGCAGCACGGCGGCAATGCCGTTCCCAAGGCCCCCCTGGAGGCTGTCGCCGCCGCCGCCCTCCCGCCGGGCCGCCGCCAGCACCTGCTCGAGCAGGTCGTCCAGTTGCAGCAGCAGGCCCCGCTCCTCGAGCAGCTGATCAAGCTGTTGCCGGCTCAGGCGCAGGGGCTGGGGGGGGGCCTGCGGAGGACACCAGATCTCGAGGGCCTCCTCGGCTTCGCTGAGCCGGCATTTGAGGCGCTCGGCCACTGCCAGCAGGCTGCTGTCGCTGGCGCCGCCGGGATGGAGCAGATCGGCGATCCAGCGATCGATGTCCCGGCCCCCCAGGGCCAGTCCCGCCTTGCCGATCACCCGGGCGCAGCGCAGGGCCTGACGCCCATCCTCGAGGCTGCGGCCCGCAAAGCGCAGCAGCTGGGCGATCGGTGCGGCTCGCCCTTCCCCCCCCTCCAGCGCCACCAGCGAGAGATCGATGGTGCCGCCGCCGAGGTCCACCACCAGCACGCGGCTGCCGGGGCTCAGGCCACAGCCGATCGCCGCAGCCGTGGGCTCGTCCACCAGGGCCACCTCCTCCACCGCCAGGTTGGTGCTGATCTCCTGCAGCCAGCGCCGGTAGCCGCGGTAGCTCTCGATCGGGGCGGTGAGCACCAGCCGGCGTGGCTCGATCCCGGCCGGCAGGGCTGCCCAGAGGGCCTGCAGCAGGCGCTCACCCGCCTGCTCCGGGCTGAGCAGCATTGCTGCGTTCTCCTGGGATGGCACAGTGTCGCCGGAGCCGATCAGGCGCTTGAAGTCGTGGCAGAGGCTGGGGCTGGAATCGGCGGCCAGGCCCGCCTCCAGCACCTGGCGGCCGATCAGGGGACGGGGACTGTCGGCGGCCGCGAGCCAGAGCAGGCTCGGCACCACGACGGGATCACCGCAGGCGTAGGGAGCGAGCTCGAGAAGCGTTGGCGGGCCGTGATCGGGCTGCCAGGCCACCACGGTGGTGCTGCTGCCCAGGTCGATCGCAAGGGTGCCGGTCATGCGGCCAGGATGGCGCGGCGAGACGCTCGCTTAGATTCGGCTGATCAGGAGTGGAATTGACATGCAGCTCGGTGTGGAACTCAACGCCAAGGAACTGGCCCAGAGGGGGGAAAGTCTGATCCGCCACTCCAGTAACCGCTACCTCACCACCGTCCGAATCGCCTTCCGGGCCAAGCAGCGTCGCTTCGACGATTTTGACGGCCTCCTCGATGAGTCGATGGTGAAGCCCGTGCAACGCGCCATCATTGAGCTGAGCGACGAACAGGACCAGCCCGATCTGTTGCCTGGCTGATTGCGGCCATGCGGGTCGAGGATGCGCAGGGGTGGCGGCTGGTCCTGGATCCAGCCCGCCACCCCTTTGTGCTGCTGGTGGGTTCCACCGATTGGGCTGCCGAGCTGAGGGCTCCAGAGGCCCTGGCCCTGCTGCAGGGCATCGCCACCCTCACGGCCCAGCACGGCGCCCTCACGGATCAGTTGCTGGATGAGGAGGCGATTGAGCTGGAGTGGGAGCGCGGCCCGCTGTGGATGGCCCTGGAGGGAGACCGGACCGCGTGGAGTCTGCGCTTCGTGCTGAGCCCTGACGATGGCCAGCGTGGTCTGGAAGGAGCCTGGTCCGCTGCCGCCGCCGCCGCTTTCGCCGCTGCCCTGGTTCCGCTGGAGGCCCCCCTGCAGGGGCTGGTCTGAAGGGCGCGGCTGCCGTCATCGCCTCCCCCAGCAGCGCGGCTCAGCACTTAAGACCGGTGGCGGTTTCCCTGCTGATCAGCACTGCTGATGCGTCCGGTTCAGCCGGTTGATTCCGCAGACTGACCACCCCTTTCCCGGGGTTTTCCACAAGCCTGGATCCCGAAGCGATGCTGGCCGCCCCGCCCTGGGGAAAAAACCCGCCCGCCTCCGTTTGTCCCTTGACGCTTTGGCCGGCGGGGCTCGGTCCAGCGGTGCTTCCGCGCAACGGATGCGACATCCCTTGCCCCGCAACCTGTCTCAGGTTGGGATTCCTGCCTGGCCATCCCGCTGCAGCCATTTGACGGGGACCCTGGGATGTGGGGAACTGGTGTCCGTGTCAGGGGGAGCAATCGCATGCGGTATGCCGTGGAGTCAGGGGCAGGGGTGGGGCTGCAGATGGAGCAGGAGGCCAGTGGCACGGTGAGCCTGCGGGCCGAGGTGCCCGAGGCCCTGCTCTCGGCCATGCGTGGCTTCATTGAGTGCCATCCCAACTGGGACCAGTACCGGCTGTTTCAGGCCGCCCTGGCCGGTTTTCTGGTGCAGAACGGCGTGCAGAGCCGGGAAGTGACCCGCTGCTACCTGGCCAACCTGTTTCCGGGGCAGAACAGCTTCAGCAAGCCCCTGCTGGCGAACGAGCCGGTGCGCCGCGCAGCTCCGATTCGACGCCTCTGAATTCGCTGCCTCTGATCACTGACTGCCTGCAGCGTCGTTGCTCACTGCAAGCAGTCAGCGCCGGTCAGGCTCCAGCCCTCAGCCTTCCAGCAGCGCCAGCAGGCGAGTGGCTGAGGCCTCCGGCACCGGCAGGATCGAGAGCCGGTTGCCTCGCTTCACCACCCCCAGCTCTTCCGCGCTGAACTCGTCGCGCAACGCCTCCAGGCTCAGCAGGCGGGGATAGGTGCAGAGGTACCCGAGCCGGACGCAGTCCCAGCGAGGAGCCTCGCGCCTGCTGTTCGGATCGAAGTATTTGGAGGCTGGATCAAACTGACTCGGATCGGTGAGGCCGGTTTCGATCACCTCCATCAGGCCCACGATGCCCGGCGGTCTGGCATTGGAGTGATAGAAGAAGGCTCGATCGCCCACCTCCATGCTGCGCATGAAGTTGCGGGCCTGGTAGTTGCGGATCCCGTCCCAGAGGGTGCTCCCCTCCCGTGCCAGATGGTCGATCCCGTAAACGTCGGGTTCGCTCTTCATCAACCAGTGGGCCATGGCGGGCGGCTGCCGCGATTCAGGGCGCGGACGGAGATGGCGAAGGGATCATGGCGTGCAGACCGCCCATGGCGTGCAGCGGGCCTGACGGTGCTGAGCCGGTAGTGTCAGAGCGCTTCGACGCAGCGGCGGAAGTGATCACCGCGGGCTTCGAAATCGCTGTACTGATCGAAGCTGGCGCAGGCCGGCGACAGCAGAACGGCCCGGCAGCCTCCGCGTCGGGCCAGCTCCGCCGCCAGGGGCACGGCCTGCTCCAGGCCCTCCTGCTCGTGCAGTTCACCGCCGTATCCGGCCGCTTCCAGGAGTTGCCGGAACTCAGGCCGCGCTGCTCCGTAGAGCACCACCGCGAAGGCCTGACGCCGTAGTTCCGCGATCCAGCCGCTGGCCTCGCCGATCTTGGACTGGCCTCCGGCGAGCACCACCAGCGGCCCCTCCAGGGCCCGCAGGCCGACTTCGGCGGCGTCGTAGTTGGTCGCCTTGCTGTCGTTGTAGTAGGCCACCCCGGCCCGCTCCCGCACCCGCTCCAGCCGGTGTGGCACCCCGGGGAAACAGCGGAAGGCGGCCTCCATCACGGCCCCGCTCAGCCCGACCTCCAGGCCCACGGCGGTGGCCAGCACCAAATTCTGGCGGTTGTGGGCACCGGGCATGGCCAGGCTGTCGGCCGCCAGCAGGGGCCCGCTGGCATTGCAGACCATTCCGCCTTCAATCCAGAGGCTGGCCGCGAGGTCGGCGGGCAGCTCGTGGCGGGGGCCCGCCGTGACCCAGTGGCCCCGATCCCAGCTCGGAGCGTGAGCCCGCAGATCCGGGTCGTCGGCGTTGAGGATGGGAAGCTGGCTGCGCTCCAGCAGGCTGCGCTTGATGGCGCGGTAGTTGTCCAGCGTGCCGTGGCGCTCGAGGTGATCGGGCGTCAGGGTGGTCCAGAGGCCGATGCGGGGGGCCAGCTGCGGTGCCGCTTCGATCTGGTAGCTGCTCAGTTCCACCACCAGCCAGTCCGGCGGTGTCGAGGCGCCGCCGGCGCAGCGCTCCAGGGCCACTTCCGCTGCGGAGAACCCCACGTTGCCGCACTGGGGGGCATCCAGGCCCGCCTGGGTGAGCAGATGGTGCACCAGCTGGGTGACGGTGGTCTTGCCGTTGGTGCCCGTGATGCCGATCCAGGGCACTGCGGCCGTGGCCATCCAGGCCGGAACCATCTCGCCCTGAATGCTCACCCCGTCCTGGCGCAGTTGTTGAAGGACGGGATGGTCCCATCGGATGCCCGGGCTCACGATCACCTTGCCCAGAGGTGCCTGAATGTCGTCGAAGGTGGCGCTGGTGAGCGGGCACCCCAGCCGCACGGCGATGCCTTCGGCCCTCAACAGGCTGGCGTGCTCCTCAAGGTCAGGGCTCTGGCCGCTGTCCAGAACCAGTACGGGCTCGCCGAGGCGATGCAGCAGCATGGCTGCGCCCCTGCCGGATCGACCCAGACCGACCACCACGGTGAGGGGACAAGCCGCGGCAGTCATTGGAAGGGTAAAGGAAAGAAATGGGCGATACTGGAATCGAACCAGTGACTCCTACCGTGTCAAGGTAGTGCTCTACCTCTGAGCTAATCGCCCCTTGGTGTTGGAAGATGCAGCCGCCCGGAAGGTGAGGTCCCGGGGGAGCGGTTTGTCTCCAGCGGCAGCAACTTAGCAGCCGGCAGTACTGGGCCCTGACGCGCAACACCCTTGATGCGCATCGCCCGTGCAGCTGTCTTCACGCAGAGCTGCTCTTCACCTGGAACGATCGCCGTGGTGAGCCACCAATGGGCTCAGCGGCGCAGCAGCCCGATCCGGATCCGACCCCTCTGGGTGGGGCTGGCCGCCTGGATCTCCAGCTCACCGCGGCTGTGCCACTGCACCCGATCCCCTGGCGCCAGCTCCTTGCTGGGGCTGCTCACCGGTTGCCAGTTGAGCCGCACCAGTCCCTGGCGGATCGCGTCGGCCATGCGGTTGCGGGAGACCCCGAACCCGGCCGAACCCACGGCATCAAGCCGCATCGACGCCTCCACCACGCTGATCTGGCGCGGCTGGCGTCGGGTCGGCAATTGCAGGGTGTTGAGGGGCCGGGCCTCGAAACGCACCGCCACCGTGCGCACCAGCCCCTGCTGCTCATGCAGCCGTTCGGCTGCGGCCGCAGTGACCACCGCTTGCCCCCCCCGGTCGCCGCGCAACCAGAGATCGCCGCGCTCCTGGTCCTCCAGGCCGGCGGCCTGCAGGCCGGCCTGGAGGTCGTCGATCGAGGCGGGATCGAACAGAAAGTTGCCGCTGATCTCCAGGCCGGCCAGGCCCGCCGGCAGATTGTCGATCGGCTGCACCGCCTCGCGGCGCTGCAGCAGCAACCGCCGCCGCTCTGCCCCCGCGAAGCCGCCCCAGCTCTGGAGATCCAGGTCGGCCAGTTCGCCGAGGCGCTGCTCGGCCTCTTCCCGGACCGGTGCGGCCACGATGGCGCTCCAGACCGGCTCCCAGGTGCGCAGGGCCTGCTCGGCGGCATCGATCAGGGGGTTCAGCGCCTCGGGATAACGGCTGCCCTCGAGCAGGGCCTTGCGGGGCAACACCATGGCGGTTCGATGGATCAGTTGTGAGAGCGCGCTGTCGAGGGGTTCAGGAGTTGTCCTCCAGCTGAATCACGGCCATCGGCTTGGCCTGTTGCACCACGCTCCAGGGGAGTTCCTGGGCTCCGCGGGTTTCGGCCAGCAGCAGCCAGTGGCCCTCGCCCACCCGGTTGCGCAGGGTGCGGATCCGGTCGTCGTCGTCGGAGGCCACGCTGGCAGCGGCGGCGAAGCTGCCCATCCAGCCCGAAATCAGACCCAGCAGGCCGCCGATCAGGTGATTGCCCCAGCTACCGGCGAAGGCGAAGGTGTCGAGATCCGCCACGAAGGTGAAGGTGAAGCCCGCGAAGAAGCCGAACGGCAGCAGCCAGCGGACCATCGACCGCTGACGCCGCCGCCGGGTGGTTGCCGGATCCAGCCGTTCCACCCCCGCCAGATCCGCTTCCCCCTCACCGATCGCCAGCAGCAGCACCGGAGGCGCTGACAGGGCCGCCAGCCGATCCCGCAGCTGATGCAGCCGCTTGCGGTCGTTGAGCACCACCACACATGTCGCCATGCCGTCTCTCCCCGCCACTGGCGGCGACGCGTTACCGGTCTGATTCTCCCTGCTCACTACACTGCACCGCCGGCCACGGCATCGCGCTTCTCGCCACCGCGGGCCTCCCTTTCGCACGCCGGGTGATGACAAAGGTTCTGGTTTCCGATCCCATCGATCAGGCGGGGATCGACATCCTCTCCCAGGTGGCTCAGGTGGATGTGCGCACGGGCCTGTCGCCGGAGGAGCTGCAGCAGGTCATCGGCGACTACGACGCCCTGATGATCCGTTCGGGCACCACGGTCACCGCGGAGGTGATCGCGGCAGCCGACAAGCTGCGGATCATCGGTCGGGCCGGCGTGGGCGTCGACAACGTCGATGTGCCGGCCGCCACCAAGCGCGGCGTGCTGGTGGTGAACTCACCGGAGGGGAACACGATCGCGGCGGCCGAACAGGCCCTGGCCCTGCTGCTGTCGCTCTCGCGTCATGTGCCCCATGCCCACGCCAGCACCATGGCCGGCGGCTGGGACCGCAAGAAGTACGTGGGCAACGAGCTCTACAAGAAGACGCTCGGCGTGGTGGGACTCGGCAAGATCGGTTCCCATGTGGCCCGGGTGGCGCGGGCGATGGGCATGGAGGTGGTGGCCTACGACCCATTTGTGTCGGCCGAACGGGCCCAGCAGATGCAGGTGAAGCTGCTGCCCCTGCCCCAGCTGTTTGCGGAGGCCGACTACATCACCCTCCACCTGCCCCGCACGCCGGATACCGAAAACCTGGTGAATGCGGAGCTGCTGCGCACGATGAAACCCACGGCCCGACTGGTCAACTGCGCCCGCGGCGGCATCGTCGATGAGGCCGCCCTGGCGGAGGCGGTGGAGCAGGGGGTGATCGCCGGCGCCGCTCTGGATGTGTACGCCAAGGAGCCCCTCGTGGCCGATTCCCCGTTGCGGGGGGTGAAGGAACGGCTGATCCTCACGCCCCACCTGGGGGCGTCCACCGAGGAGGCGCAGGAAAACGTGGCCATCGACGTGGCCGAGCAGATCCGTGATGTGTTGCTGGGCCTGCCGGCCCGCAGCGCCGTCAACATCCCGGGCCTCAATGCTGAGGTGATGGAGCAGCTCAAGCCCCACCTGCAGCTGGCCGAAACCCTGGGTCAGCTGATCAGCCAGCTGGCCGGCGGCCAGATCAGCGAGCTGGAAGTGCGGCTGCAGGGCGACTTTGCGGCCCATCCGGCCCAGCCCCTGGTGGTGGCGGCGCTCAAGGGGGTGCTGTCCACCGCCCTGGGCGACAGCATCAACTACGTCAATGCCAGCCTCGAGGCCAAGGCCCGTGGCATCCACGTGCTGGAGGTGAAGGACGATGGCAGCCGCGACTTCGCCGGGGGGTCCCTGCAGCTGGTGTCGCGCAGTTCCAGTGGCAATCACTGTGTGACCGGTGCCGTGTTCGCCGATGGCGAACTGCGGGTGGTCACCATCGACGAATTCCCGGTGAACGTGGCTCCCAGCCACCACATGCTGTTCACCCGCCACCGGGACATGCCGGGCATCATTGGCCAGCTGGGATCGCTGCTGGGAGAGCACAACGTCAACATCGCCTCGATGCAGGTGGGCCGCCGCATCGTGCGTGGCGATGCCGTGATGGTGCTCAGCCTCGACGATCCGATCCCTCCCAGCCTGCTGGCGACGATTCACACGATCAACGGCGTCCAGGAGGCCTATCCGGTCACCCTCTGAGGGCCTGGGGGCGCCGCTGAAGGAGGCTGGCGGGTGCAAGGCGGTTCCGTGACCCGATGACTCTCACCTGGTGGCGCCTGGAGATGGATGCTCCAGCCGAACTGGAGGAATCGCTCCTCTGGAAGCTCCAGACCCTCGGGGTGGGACGGGTGGCGATCCAGTCCCATCCCGACACGCCTGAGCAGCATCGGCTTGTGGCCTGGTTGCCAGAGATCGACTGGCCGGCGCCGCAGCGCGCTGAGCTGGAGCGGGCCCTGGCCGCCCTGGGTGAACCGTTTGATCTGGCCCTTCCTCCGCTCGATTGGCACCGCCAGGATGAGGAGGACTGGAGCCTGAGCTGGAAGCAGCACTGGCAGGCCGATCCGATCGGGGAGCGGCTGCTGATCCTGCCGGCCTGGCTGGAGGTGCCGCCGGAGTTTGGGCAGCGTCTGGTGATCAGGATTGATCCGGGCAGTGCCTTCGGCACCGGCAGTCACCCCACCACCCGCCTCTGCCTTGAGGCGATGGAACGCCTGGCGATGCAGGATCCAGGGGCTGGATCTCTGGCGGGCTGGCGGGTCGCCGACCTCGGCTGCGGCAGCGGCATCCTCGGTTTCGGTGCCCTGCGGCTCGGAGCTGCCGCTCTGGCTGCCAGCGACACCGATCCGCTGGCGGTGCGGGCCACAGCGGAGAACGCGGCGCTCAACGGCCTCCCCCTGGCTCCAGGCGGCGTGGTGCGGGTGGCGGAGGGCTCCGTGGAAGCCCTTGAGGCGTTGCTGGAGGGTGTGCCGGCCAATCTGCTGCTCTGCAACATCCTGGCGCCGGTGATCGAGGCGCTCTGTCCTGCGTTCGATCGCCTGCTGGCGGCCGATGGGGTGGGCCTGCTCAGCGGCCTGCTGGTGGAGCAGGTGCCGGCTCTGGAGGACGCTCTGGCCGGGGCCGGCTGGCAGGCCGAGCTCACGGCCAGCCAGAGCCAGTGGGGGCTGCTCACCATCCGCCGGCGACCGGATGTTGCATAAGGCACGCTGATCTGTGACCTGCCTTTGATTGGCCTTCCCACGCCGCCCAATCCAAATCACCGGGAATCAGCGGCGGCGGATGTATGAATGGGCTGTCCTACAGGCCGGGTCGTTCCGTTGCGGATGACCATGTCTCCTGTCAGCTCCAACCCCATTCATGGCTTCCTACAAGGTCACCCTCATCAACGAGAGCGAGGGCCTCAACAAGACCATCGAGGTTCCTGACGACCAGTACATCCTCGATGCAGCCGAAGAGCAGGGTGTTGATCTCCCCTACTCCTGCCGCGCCGGCGCCTGCTCCACCTGCGCAGGCAAGCTGACCTCCGGCACCGTGGACCAGTCTGATCAGAGCTTCCTCGACGACGACCAGATCGAAGCTGGCTTCGTGCTGACCTGTGTGGCTTACCCCACCAGCGACTGCACCATCAAGACCCACTCCGAAGAAGAGCTCTACTGAGCTTTCTCTGCGGGGCCTCCGTCAGGTTCCCGCTCCATGTCGGACAAGCAGCCCTCCAACGGCACTGCTGCCGCCAAAGGGCTGTTCACATCTAGCTAGTGGCTCGAGATCAGTTGTGATCTGTCTGGTTTCCAGGCCTCTTGCTTCTGAGTTCTCGGGTTCCCGTTCCGTTCTCTCCTGCCACCTTTCGGGGTGGCTTTTTGATGTCCCAGCAGGTTCATGTCCTTCTGGATCCCGGCACTGAGCACGGCAGTCCAGGCGGACAGTACAGCTTCCGGGTCCTCGGCCCCTGCTGCCGTCTGTTCGATCGCGAAGAGCTGCCATGGCCCTGCTGCCGCCTGGCCTGGCGTAGCAAGGAGCCCAGTTGGCGGCGGATCGGCCGCCGTTTCGTGGCCGATCTGGCGGCGAGGCGCTGCCCGTCCTATGTGGTGGAATTGCTGCAGCCGGGATCCCGTCCCACCCGCACCGTGATCACGCTGTTTCCCCAGCGGCTGGCCCCTGCCCTCCAGGAGTGGTGGTACAGCAAACTTTCAACCTCCTGGGATGCGGCCAATCATCAACCGCCAGTCCCACCGCCAACGCCTCCTCCACTGCAACAGCAACAGCAACAACCAGCGGGGGCATAGTTGCTCCTCCTGGGGAATGGTTCGGGCGATGGCATGGTTCAAAAAAATTGCCCCGATCGCAGTTGCGGTCGGGGCAGATGATGATGTTGCTCTGAAGTCCGGAGACTCTTCTCGCAATCTTCAGAAGTAGATCTTGCCGCCGCCCCACTGAATGCCCTGAACTTTCGGGGCCACCAGGATGTAACCGGCGATCAGGCGAAGGTCTTCATCATCCAGGTCACGCATCTTCACGAAAACGTCACTGCTGCGCAGGCTGGGGTGCACGTCGGAAATGCTGTATTCGCCGTCATAGGAGGTGGGATCCTTCATGTAGTCGACCAGTGCATCGACCGAGTCGCGGGGAGGTGTGGCCAAGGCCAGCGTTTCGGGATCCAGGCCCACATTCTGGTTGGTCTTGGTGATGCCGCCGGCATGGCAGGTGCCGCAGGAATCGTTGAACAGTTTGCGGCCGGTCTTGATGTCCCGTTCGCTGAAGGTCACGGTGCTGCCATCTGCCGATACCGGTACGGTGAGCGTGTCGGCATCCCACTGGGCGGCAAGCGCGGGGCCACCGAAGCAGACCAGCAGCGCCAGGGGCAGGACCAGCGCGGTCCGGACAAGGGCGCGTAGGGCTGAGGAGAGGAGAGGGGCCATGGAGAAAGCCGGCGAAATGGCGGGTGTCACCGCACCTGAGACCTTGTATCACGGGGGAAGGGTTCCCCGGCAGGGAATCAAGAACTGTTGCAGGTTTTACCCCTGCAGCGGTGCTGTTGAACGGCTGCTTTTGTGGGTTTTGGCCTGCTTCGCGGCCCCTGTCTGCTGGGGTTGGTCGTTGCTGTCTGCGGCAGGTTCGGGTGCGGCGACGTCGAGGGTGAGGAAGTCTCTGGCGATCACCGTCTCCGGGAAGATCGCCCGTGCTTCGGCCAGCAGGTCATCGGGCGTCATCGGGTTGCCGGGCATGTAGCGCGGGCTCAGGTGGGTGAGCGCCAGACGCTTCACGCCGGCTGCCAGGGCCGTCTGGGCCGCCATGGTGCTGGTGGAATGCTGCCTGGCGAAGGCGAGATCGGCCTCCCCGTGCGAAAAGGTGGACTCATGAATCAGCAGGTCGGCGCCCTTGGCCAGCTCCACGGCCGCTTCGCTGAACACGGTGTCGGTGCAATAGACCACGCTGCAGCCCGGCCGCTCCGGTCCACACAGGCTGGCGCCGTCGATATGTTCACCGTTCTCGAGCCGGATGCTCCGGCCGGCCTTCAGTTCGGCATAGATCGGACCCGGTGGGATGCCGAGGGCCCGGGCCTTCTCCACGTCGAAGCGCCCCGGCCGCGGCTTCTGATCGACGCGATAGGCGTAGGCCGGTACCCGGTGGGTCAGGGGCGTGCAGCGCACGCAGAGGTCGTCGTCGTCCAGCAGCACAGCGCCGCTCTGGGCCGCTTCGCGCACCCGGTGGGTGCGGAGCGGGTAGCCGATCCGGGTGGAGGAGGTGCGCAGCACCCCTTCGAGGTAGTCGCGCAGGGGATCGGGACCGTAGAGGTCCACCCCGCTGCAGCTGCCGGCCAGACCCAGGCTGGCCAGCAGGCCCGGCAATCCGAAGACGTGGTCGCCGTGCATGTGGGTGATGAAGATCCGGCTCAGCTGCGACACCCGCAGCTCACTGCGCAGGAACTGATGCTGCGTCGCTTCGCCGCAGTCGAACAGCCACAGCTCGCTGCGCTGCGGCAGCCGCAGGGCCACGGCCGACACATTGCGCGCGCGCGTGGGCACACCGGAACTGGTTCCCAGAAACGTGACCTGCACGGCACCCAGCCTTTGATCTGGATGCTGCCACGTCGCCGCTGGGTCGGCCGGTTCCACAGCCGCCGCCTGGCCCCTTCCCTGCGGACTCCGCACAATGGGCCCGTCTTCCTAGCGCTGCCCACGCCGATGTGGTCGAAACCGCCCCTGAGGATCCTGGCGCCGCTGTCCCTGTTGACCGCCGCCTGTCCTGTGGTTGCTCTCCCCCTGGTGGCACTGGTGCCCCCGGTGGCTGTTCAGGCCCGAACGGCTGAGCCGCAGCTGCGGATCCTGTTGAAGGAGGGATCCAGTCTTGAGATCGCTGCCTCTGTCGCTCCTTTGCGTATCGCCGATGTCCGTGGCCGCGAGCTGCTGCAACTGAAGCCCGGCACTGGCCTGCGTCTCAGCGCCACCGCCACGGCGCTGCGGACGGAATCCCTCACAGCGAGCTCTCCCCAGCCCCCCCGCACGCTGCCTCTGTCTGAGCTCTGGATTGAGCCGCTCCCCACGGCCGGCGGGGCAGGCGGTCCGTCCGGATCGGACGTTGATGGCGCATTCCTGCTGCAGAGCAAGCCCTACCGGGGTCGTCTGCGCCTGCTCAGTCGCGGCTCGCGGCTGCAGGCGATCAATGTGATTGGCATCGAGAGTTATCTGCCCAGCGTGGTGGGGAGTGAGATGCCGGCCAGCTGGCCGTTGGAGGCCCTGCGTGCCCAGGCGGTGGCGGCTCGCACCTATGCCTTGCAGCAACGCCGCCCCAAGGACCCCTTCGACCTCAAGGCCACCGTCGCCAGTCAGGTGTACAAGGGCGTGGAGGCGGAAACCTCGTCCACCCGCGAGGCTGTGGCCAGCACCCGGTCTCAGGTTCTGCTGCATGGCAATAACCTGATCACCGCCGTGTTCCACAGCAGCAGCGGCGGAGCCACCGAGAACAGCGGTGATCTCTGGCGCCAGCAGCTCCCCTACCTGGTGAGCGTGCCGGACTTCGACGACAGCAGCCCGGTGAGCCACTGGCAGCTCCGTCTCGAACCGGAGCAGTTGCGCAAGGCCTTTCCCGAGACCCGTGGCGTCAACCGCATTGAAGTGGTCTCCACCACCAGCTCCGGCCGGGTCCGCCAGGCGCGGATCACGGGGCCGAGTGGCAGCTTGCTCGTGAGCGGTGCCGATCTGCGCAGCCGGCTCGGATTGCGCAGCACCATGGTGCGGTTTGAGCTGCTGCAGCCGGAGATCGCGGCCCTGCCGGTGGCCCCACCACCCTCTCCGGTGGCCTTCTCCTCCCCACAGGGGTCCGATGGAAACGGTTCTCCGGTGGACTCAGCCAGTGGCAATCCAGCTGGTCCGCGCATGATTCCGGTGATGCCGGCCCTGCCGTTGCAGGTTCCCCAGCCCGCCATCCTGGCGATCGGACGTGGCTTCGGCCACGGTGTGGGGATGAGTCAGTGGGGGGCCTTGGGCATGGCCCGTCAGGGCAGCAGTTATGACCAGATCCTGCGGCATTACTACCGGGGTGCTGAGCTTCGGCCCTTCCCCCAGTGAGCGGGTGACGACGTTCCAGCTTGTGGCCCAGCGCGATGCCGCAGCGGTGGCTGATTGGGTGAGCAAGGCCGTTCTGGACGATCGTCTTCAGTCGCAAGTCGGCGGGTCAAGGCCCCTCGGTCTGGCCACCGGTCGCACGATGGAGCCGATCTATGCCCGCCTGGTCGAGCGCGTGGCTGGCCAGCCACCAGTCGATCAGGCGCGGCTTCGCAGGGGCTGGCTCAGCTTCAACCTCGATGAGTATGTGGGCCTGGCCGCGGCCGATCCCCGTTCCTTCATGGCGGAGATGGCCCGCCATCTGGTCGGCCCTCTCGGTCTGGAGGTCGGTGCGGTGCGGCTTCCTGATGGCACGGCGCCCGATCCCCAGGCGGAAGCCCAGCGCTATGCCGCCGCGGTTGCAGCTGCCGGGGGGATCGGTCTGCAGCTTCTGGGGCTGGGCCTCAATGGCCATGTGGGCTTCAACGAACCTCCCTGCAGCCCGGAGTCCCGCTGCCGATGTCTGCACCTGAGCGCGGCGACACGCCTTCAGAATGCCGCCGCGTTCGGTGGTGATGCGACCGCGGTGCCGACCCGGGCGATCACCCTCGGGCTGGTGGAGATCCTGGCCGCCCGTCGCCTCGTGCTGGTGGTCACCGGCGCGGCCAAAGCCGCCGTGCTCCGTCGGCTGCTCCAGGAGCCCGCCTCGGCCCAGCTGCCGGCCAGTTGGTTGCGTCGTCATCCCGATTGCACCCTGGTGGTCGACCAGGCGGCCCTCGATGGTTGAACTCAGGCTGCGATGGCCTCCAGGAGGTCGGCGTCGGCCTCAAGGTTCGCGGTGACACTGCGCACGTCGTCGAGCTCCTCAAGCGCGTCGAGCATGCGCAGACAGGCGCGCAGCTGTTCCGGGTCGTCGAGGTGGCAGCTGGTCTGGGGAATCCAGCGGTGTTCCCAGCTGAGCACCGGCAGGCCGAGCTGCCCCAGACCGTCCTGCAGGGCCTCGAGATCCGCAAAGTCTCCGAACACCTCGGCAGCACCAGCCTCGATCTCGTAGCCGCTCACTGCCGGTCCGCCGCTCTCTTCCAGCATCAGCAACCGATCGAGCAGGCTCTCCTCATCCAGGCTGGCGGGGCTGCTGGCCGCTTGGCCCGCCCCCGCGGTGGCCGCTCGCTTCGACTCCCGGCTGCTGCTGCTCACGGTCGACTCGAGGCGCACGACAGCCCGCTGCTCGAACAGGTAGCCCACACAGCCTGTCTCCCCCAGGTTGCCACCATGTTTGCCGAAGGCCAGCCGCACGTCGGCGGCGGTGCGGTTGCGGTTGTCGGTGAAGGCCTCGATCAGAACGGCAACGCCGCCGGGGCCGTAGCCCTCGTAGCGCACCGTTTCGAACTGGTCGCCCTCGCCACTCAGCTGACCGGAGCCCTTGAGGATGGCCCGATCGATGTTGTTGTTAGGCACTCCCGCCGCCTTGGCCTTCTCGATGGCGGTGCGCAGCTGGAAATTTCCGGCCGGATCGGCGCCGCCCCGGGCCGCCACCATGATCTCGCGGCCCAGGCGGGTGAACACCGCCCCGCGCTTGGCATCCACCACAGCCTTGCTGCGCTTGATCTGGGCCCATTTGCTGTGGCCGGCCATCGATCAGAAGGGGAAACGGAAGGGGGAAACGGCCAAGACTGGGCGGGGCTCAACCAGCGGCATCGAACACCAGCTTCGGTTGCAGCAGACCCTGCCCATCGGCCCTGGCCATGCCGGCCAGATTGCCATCCGGGCTGAGCACCGCCACGGCCCGCCCGCCTGGATGGTCTTCGGCGGCGGCAAAGGCCCGGCCGCAGCGCCAGCCTGGCCAGGCTGCCGGATCGAGCCGCTGCTGCGGCAGGTGCGTCAGGGCCGCCAGCGGATCGAGCAGTTTGGGCAATGCCTCTGCTTCCAGCTGCTCCAGGTTCACCGCCTGCCGGAGGTCGAACCCAAGAGCAGCGGTGCGGCGTAACTGGGCCAGGCAGCCCCCACAGCCCAGGGCCTCGCCCAGATCGCGGGCCAGGGCGCGGATGTAGGTGCCGGCGCCACAGGTCACCGCCAGCTCCAGACGGCTGCTGCCGGGGTCCCAGCCGAGCAGGTCCAGCTGCTCGATCCGCACCTGTCGGGCCGCCAGATCAAGCGTCTCGCCGCCGCGCACCCGCGCATAGGCCCGCTGTCCCTCCACGTGCACCGCCGAGACCTGGGGAGGCCGCTGCTGAATCGCTCCCCGGAAGGGCGCCAGGGCCGCCTCCAGATCGGCTGTTTCGAGGGGCGGAACCGACGCTTGGCTGATCACCGCGCCGTCCAGGTCATCGCTGCTGGTGCGCAGGCCCAGCTGCACAATGCCGCGGTAGGTCTTGTCGCCCTCCAGATAGGGGAGCAGCCGGGTGGCCGCCCCCAGGGCGAGCGGCAGCACCCCTGTCACGGCCGGATCCAGGGTGCCGCCATGGCCCACCCGCCGCAGGCCGTAGGCGCGCCGCACCCTGGCGACGCAGCCGTGGGAGGTGAGCCCGGCGGGCTTGTCAAGCACCAGGAAGCCGCAGGGGTCGCAGGGCGGGGCAGCTGACATGGGCGGACGACGGGAGCATGGGTGCCGCCAGGGACTGTGACAGTCCCGTTGTCAGCGCCGGCGCGGCGGCTGGTCCTCCCTTCAACCTGGGACGGTTGTCGCCTCGCCCTCCGTGACCCTGCAGCAGCGCCGCGATCTCGTGTTTCTGGTGCTGGCGGGCCTCTTCCTGGGCACCATGGGGATGCTCAACATCCTGGGGCTGACCCGCTTCCTCACCCTGGGATCGATCGGCTCCTGGCCGATCGTGGTGGCGGTGGGGGCCCTGCCCTACCCGGTCACCTTTCTCTGCACCGATCTGATCAGCGAGATCTGGGGGGAGCAGAAGGCCAGCCAGCTGGTCTGGGTGGGGTTGCTGCTGAACGGCTGGATCGTGCTGATCCTCTGGCTGGGGGGCGTGCTGCCTGGGCTCGATGGCTGGGGTGGTGCCGCCGGCGTGCCCGGTGCCGGCAGCGGTCTTGCGGTCGGGGCTGGCAGCACGGAGCTGCCGGTGTTCTATGAGATGCGCCGGCTCGCCTTCGGGGCGGTGGGGGCCTCGATGGTGGCCTACCTGGCCGCCCAGTTCACCGACGTGCGCCTGTTCCATTTCTGGAAGCGCTTCAGCGGTGGCCGTGCCCTGTGGCTGCGCAACAACGGCTCCACCCTGGTGAGCCAGCTGGTGGACACCACGGCGGTGGTGCTGATCAGCCACTACGCCAACCATGTGCTGCCGGTGCAGGAGGCGGAGCCAGTGCTGCCGCAGCTGGCCAGTTTCATCGCCAGCGGTTACCTGTTCAAAGTGGTGGCTGCCCTGGCCGACACCCTGCCCTTCTACGGGCTGGTGGCCGTGCTGCGCCGTTGGCTGGAGGTGCCCGGTCCCGGGGCTGAGTTGGGGCAGGAGCAGTTTCCGGCCTGAGCCCTGCGGCTTCCCTCACCCCTAAGTTGGCGGCCGCTGTCCGTTCCCCTGCCGATGCCTGCCGCCGATCCGGTCGCTGATCCTGCCCTCCGAAGCGCGACGGAACCGCTCCTGTCGGGTCTGGGGCTGGAGGTGTTCCTGGCCAGCGGTTTCGATCTGCGCAGCCAGCTGGCTGCCTTCCTGGCGATCCAGCCTGAGGAGCTGGAGGCGCGGATGCCGCGCAGCACCGATGCGCTGGCGGCACTGCATCCGGGTGGGTTCAGCCCGGAGCGGGCCAGTGCCTTCTACGAAGACACGGTGGGAGATGGGCATCTCCTGGAGCTGGCCGCCTGGCACCTGGGCAGCGCCGATTACATCGCCGACACCCTGCGCCTGCAGCAGCGTTTTGCCCGCGGCCAGGTGCTGGATTTCGGCGGCGGCATCGGCACGCACGCTCTGGCGGCGGCGGCCCTGCCGGCGGTGGATCGGGTGTGTGTCGTGGACCTCAATCCCCGCAACCGGGCTTTCGTGCAGTGGCGGGCCGAGCGCATGGGGCTGGCGGATCGCCTGCTCTGCTGCCGCGATCTGGAGGATTCACGCCTGCCGCCACAGTTCGACACCATCGTCTGTCTGGACGTGCTGGAGCACCTGCCTGACCCGGCGGGCCAGCTGGACTGCTTTGCCGCCAGGATGAGTCCTGAGGCGATTGCCCTGCTGAACTGGTATTTCTTCCGCGGCTTTGACGGCGAATATCCCTTCCATTTCGATGACCCCGCCCTGGTGGAGGCCTTCTTCCGGCGTCTGCAGGGCCGCTTCCTCGAGGTGTTCCACCCCTACCTGATCACGACCCGCGCCTATCGATTGCTGCCGGCAGCATGAGGTGCTGGTGCCGCTCGTCCGGCGCCACCCACCAAAAAAGCCGGCGACATCGCGCCGGCCATGAGAAAGCCCGGCCATGGACGCCGGTCTTGGTCTGGGTTGACCAGGTCTTCAGGCGACAGCCACGTTGATGCGTTTGCGGTTGCGCAGTCCACGCTTGATGCTGTCGAAGCTCACCACTCCATCCACCAGGGAGAAGAGGGTGTCGTCGGAGCCGCGACCGACATTGACGCCAGGCAGGACCGAGGTGCCCCGCTGGCGGATCAGGATCGAACCGGCACTCACGGCTTCACCGCCGTAGGCCTTGACGCCAAGGCGCTTGGAATTGGAATCGCGGCCGTTCCGTGTGGAACCTGTGCCTTTCTTGTGGGCCATGGGGGGTCAGGGAATAAGGAGGGATAGATGGTGGAACGCGGATCGCCACTTCACGGAGCCTCGCGATCGGCGTGCGGCATCAGGAGATCGGCTTGCCGGCCAGGTTGATGGACTGGACCATCACACGGGTGAGCTCCTGCCGGTGACCGTTCTTGCGGCGGGTCTTTTTCTTGGGACGCATCTTGTACACGATCAGTTTCGGACCGCGGCGATGTTCCATCACCTTCAGTTCGACAGTGGCACCGGTCACATAGGGCTGACCCAGGGTGGTGGCGTTGCCGTCATGAACCAGAAGCACAGTCTCGAGGGTCACGCTGCTGTCCACTTCGGCCGCCAGGCGGTCCAGGTCCACGTAGCGGTTGGGTTGCAGCCAGAATTGCTGACCACTGGCTTCGACGATCGCGTAGGGGGCCGCCGCCGCAGGGTTGTCGGTCTTGGTCATGGGCTCAGGGACGTGGCCAGGCTGGCGTTAAGCCATTGGGAGCCTGAGCGCACGGGATTTGGATAACAAAGAGTGATCCTCACAGTTCGGCCCACCCGCCGTCAAGATATGGCCGTGCAACCATGCGGTTGCCCGCACCTGACCCTCACGGTGGTCCACCGGAGGCTGCCTGTTCCGCGCCCGATGCCCAAGCCGGCCCTCACGGTTGCTTCCCTGGTTCGCGACGAGCAGCTCGCCCAGGCCTCTGCCCAGATGCTGCGGGATGGTCGTTACGAGCTTGTGCCGATCCCACCGGAGGCGGATGTGATCGCCAAACTCGATCGCCACCTTGAAGACTTCGATGTGGTCCTGGTGGACCAGACGGAGACCACTTCTGAGCTGCTCCAAAGCTTGGCCAGGCAGGGATTGTTGCTGCCTGCCGTGGTGATCGGACGGGGTGGAGGCCAGTGTCAATACCATGAAGCGGAGGTGCACCTCCAGCCCGATCAGCTTGAGCAGCTCAAGTACAGCATTGATGCAGCTGTGTCGCGCTTTCTCAGGCAAGGCCTGCTTCACGGCTCCAGTCAGTCCGTTGACAGTGAGGCTCCGACTCCTGAGGCATGGAAACTGGCTAATCGCCTCAAGGATCGGCTTGGCTATCTTGGCGTTTTCTACAAGCGGGATGCAGCCCGCTTCCTGCGCAATCTGCCCAAGCAGGAAGCTCAGAAGTTGTTGCAATCATTGCAGCGCACCTATCGCGACCTTCTGCTCAGTTATTTCCGGGACCCAGCCGCCGCCAATCAGGCTCTGGAGAACTTCGTGAATACAGCCTTCTTCAGTGATCTTTCCATCACCAAAGTTGTTGAAATTCATACAAGTCTCATTGATGGGCTCTGGAAGAAGGTACGGTTGGAGGGCCGTGATGATGATTTCCTGCAGGACTACCGCATTGCCCTTTTAGATGTGATGGCGCATCTATGCGAAATGTACCGCCGCTCCCTTCCTCCCGACACCGCCCTCGGTCAGGGGTCCAAACCCCTTGTCGAGTCCAGTGAGATCCACGCCAGTCAGTCCTTGACGATCGAGAGTTCTGAATGACGCTTCCCCGCAAGACCTACATCCTGAAGCTCTATGTGGCCGGGAACACCCCCAGCTCCATACGGGCCTTGAGGACGCTCCGCGACATTCTTGAAACGGAGTTCAAGGGCGTCTATGCCCTCAAAGTCATTGACGTACTCAAGAGTCCTCAATTGGCCGAGGAGGATAAAATTCTGGCCACTCCCACCCTTTCGAAGATTCTGCCACCGCCGGTGCGCCGCATCATCGGGGATCTGTCCGATCGAGAGCGAGTGCTGATCGGCCTTGATCTGCTCTATGAGGAGCTCTCCGAAGAAGGGCTTTCGGATCTCGACCCCAGACTCTTTGGGGAGTGGCAGGTTGAGAACGACAGCTCGGGACAGGGCATGATTGTTGAGGGTGAGTCCCTTTGAGCCTTCCTGAGGAGCAGGCTCTGCGTTGATCGTTTCTGGACGGATCGGCGTCAACCCTGTCAACCCCACATCTCTTTACGTCCCAAGGGCCCACAAGCTCCTTCGCGGCCTAGCCTCTCCACAAGGTCTTCCCGTCAATGCAGGATTTGAATCGACCCAGCCACAGTCAGATGCAGGTTCAGAAGCTCCCGACTGCGATTGAGGGACTGGATGACATCTGCCATGGGGGTCTGCCGATCGGTCGTTCCACGCTGATCAGTGGCACCTCTGGAACGGGGAAGACTGTGCTGTCGCTGAGTTTTCTCTACAACGGCATCCATCAGTTCAACGAGCCTGGCATCTTCGTGACCTTCGAAGAATCGCCACTCGATATCCTGCGAAATGCCTCGAGTTTTGGCTGGAATATGCAGGAATTAGTTGAACAAGATAAGCTTTTTATATTGGACGCTTCTCCTGACCCGGATGGTCAAGATGTAGCTGGCTCTTTTGATCTTTCTGGATTGATCGAGCGAATTAACTATGCGATTCGCAAGTATAAGGCGCGGCGAGTGGCGATCGATTCGATCACGTCGGTTTTTCAGCAGTATGATGCCTTGTCCGTGGTGCGTCGTGAGATTTTTCGCCTGATTGCTCGCCTGAAAGAAATCGGCGTCACGACTGTGATGACATCCGAGCGGATCGATGAATATGGTCCGATCGCTCGCTATGGCGTCGAAGAGTTCGTTTCGGATAATGTCATCATTCTCCGAAATGTGCTCGAAGGGGAACGCCGCCGCCGCACCTTGGAGGTGCTCAAATTACGCGGCACCACCCATATGAAGGGTGAATTTCCTTTCACGATGGGTAGAAATGGCATGAGTATCTTCCCCTTGGGTGCGATGCGATTGACCCAGCGTTCCTCCAATGTGCGTGTTAGTTCCGGCGTGCCCCGGCTGGACGAGATGTGCGGTGGTGGATTCTTCAAGGATTCGATCATTCTCGCTACCGGTGCTACCGGCACGGGCAAGACTCTTCTGGTGAGCAAGTTCGTTGAAGATGGCTGCCGCAGCAAGGAGCGCGCCATCTTGTTTGCCTATGAGGAGTCAAGGGCTCAGCTGCTGCGCAACGCGACCAGCTGGGGAATTGACTTTGAGCAGATGGAGCAGGACGGACTGCTCAAGATCATCTGTGCCTATCCCGAGTCCACCGGTCTGGAGGATCATCTCCAGATCATCAAGACAGAAATCAGTCAGTTCAAGCCTTCACGCATGGCGATTGATTCGCTTTCAGCCTTGGCCAGGGGAGTGAGTCATAACGCGTTTCGTCAGTTTGTGATCGGCATCACCGGTTTTGCCAAGCAAGAGGAGATCACCGGCTTCTTCACGAATACCTCAGAGGAATTCATGGGTAGCCACTCGATCACCGACTCGCATATCTCCACAATCACGGATACGATTCTGCTTCTGCAGTATGTCGAGATTCGTGGCGAAATGGCCCGCGCTCTCAACGTGTTCAAGATGCGTGGCTCGTGGCACGACAAGGGCATCCGTGAGTTTGTGATCACGGGCCAGGGCCCTGAGATCAAGGATTCCTTCTCGAACTTTGAGCGGATCATTTCCGGTGTGCCGCATCGCATCACCAACGATGAACGCAGTGAGCTGGCCCGTATCGTGCGCGGTGTGACTACTGACGATCTCTGAAGACCGTCATGATCGCAGTTGCCAGACTGCACAGGCCAGATCAATGTGAATGGGCTGTTTTAGCTGTTCGATGTGAGAACAGCCTGGCCGGCGAGACTGTCATTCAGAAGCGAGCGGCGTTCACCGGCCACCCTGAGTTCGTCGTCGTCAGAGTGCTCTAGAGGCAGATCAAACCAGAAAGTGGTGCCGGTCCCCATCTCGCTCGCCATGTGAATACGGCTGCCGTGCTTGTCGATGATGCCGCGGACGATCGAGAGCCCCAGGCCGGTGCCGGCTTCGGTGTGGACCGCGTTTTCCACCCGAAAGAACCGGTCGAAGATTCGGTCCTGATCCGCTTCTGAGATTCCGCAGCCCGTATCAGCGATCTCGATCCGCAACCGCGGCAATGGGGAGGTGAGCGTGCAACGGGGATGCTCCTCTTCGCCAGGTTCGCCGGGTTCGATCTGGCAGAGATCGGGCCAGGGGTAGGCTCGGATCATCAGGCCGCCTCCCTTGGGCGTGAACTTGAGGGCATTGCCCACCAGATTGTCGAGCACCTGCAGCAGCAGGTCCCAGTTCCCCAGCACCCTTGGCAGGGTTGGATCACTCTCGAAGGCCAGATTAACCCCCTTATCTTCGGCGTTCAGGCGGTAGGTGCGCAGGGTCTGCTCGATCGCCGGCGGCAGTTCCAGCGGCTCCAGGGTCCAGACCCGCTCGGATTCGAGCCGGGAGAGATCAAGCACATCGTTCACCAATCGGGTCAGCCGATCGGTCTCGTCGTTGGCGATGCCCAGGAATTCGCGCTTCTCGGCTTCACTCAACTGATCGCCGAGATCGTGGAGGGTTTCCACGTAGCTCTTGATGTTGAACAGGGGCGTGCGCAGTTCGTGCGAGACGTTGCTGATGAAGCGGCTCTGGGCCGCGTTGAGTTCCACCTCGCGGGTGAGATCCTGAATCGTTACGGCGATGCCCTTGAGGCTCTCACCGCTGGCATCCCGCACCGATTGCAACACGATCCGCAGGGTGCGCGGTGGCTCGCCGAAGCTGCAGCGAACATCGGTGCTGTCGCGCTGGTTGCCGATCAGGCTTTCGAGCGGGGCGTGCAGTTCAACCGCCAACCGCTCCGGCAGCTCCCGCTCCAGGTCGTTGCCCTCCAGGCTGCGCCCTTCCCAGCGGAACAGACGCCGGGCCGTGGGGTTGGCCAGCACGATCCGGCCTTCGGCATCGAGAAGCACCGCCCCATCGGCCATGGTGGCGATCAGCGACTGCTGCTTCACCTGGGCCGCGGTGAGCTCTTCGATGTTGGCGGCTTTGTAGGCCTCCAGCTGGGACGCCATGGTGTTGAAGCCATTCAGCAATTCACCCAGTTCGCCACCCACCGGCAGCGCAATACGGGCCTCAAAGGTGCCACTGGCAATCAGACGCACGCCTCGGAGCAGTTCCTTCACCGGCTGGGTGATCGTGAGGGCGTTGAACACGGCACCGAGGATCACCAGCACCCAGATCGAGATGAACACCGCCACGGTCACCTCCCGGGTCAGGGCGGCGCTGGCCAGCAGGGTTTCGTTGGGGTTGATGCCCAGAGCCAGCACTCCTAGATACCGGCCGTCGTTCACCATCGGCACGAACACGTCGGTGACCCGACCGTCGGGGGTGAGGTGCTGGCGGACCAGGGGATTGTCCGGACGGCGCTGGATATCGGCGGGCAGCTCCAGGCGGCGGGTCAGCAGTTGGTCGCCGTTGCCGCTGCCGTTGCCGATCGGAATGCCGAGGTAGATCACTCCTTCGGGATCGGCGAAGAGGATGTAGCGCAGGCTGCGGCTGGAGCGCCAGAAGCGCTCCGACACCTGCGCCAGTTCCCGGTCGTTGCCCTCGGCTACCAGGGGTGTCACATTGGCTGAGAGCAGCAGGCCCAGGTCACGGGCATAGCGGGTGTCGCTCATGCGGGCATCACGCTGGATGCCGTTGAGGGCGAGGAAGGTGATGCCTGTCATCAGCAGGCTCACCACCAGGGTGGCCACCGCCAGCAGCTTGGTCTGCAGACTGAACTCGGCCCACCAGCGGGCCAGGCGTTGCTGCCAGGAGTGAGGACTGGTGTTCGGCAAGGAGCTGGGCATCGATTCCGCCATCAGCGCTGCCGGACCTGATGACCGATGTCGCGGCGGAAGGTCATGCCCTCAAAGTGCACCTGGGCGAGTCCGTCATAGGCCAGCTCGAAGGCGGTGTCGAAGTCGTCGGCCTGGGCCACCATGGCCAGCACCCGGCCGCCACTGGTACGGCAGAGGCCGTCCGCATCGCGGCGGCTGCCGGCATGGAACAGCTGCCGGTGCGGATCCGCGGCGGGCCGACCCTCAATCGGATCGCCCTGGCGCACCGTGCCCGGATAGCCCCCGGCGGCAGCAATCACGCAGGCACTGCAGTGCGGCGCGATCGTGAGGCTGGGGGCTGCCTCCAGGCAGCCTTCGGCGCAGGCCAGAAGCACCGCCGCCAGTTCCGGACCCAGCAGGGGCATCAGGGTTTCGCACTCCGGGTCGCCGAAGCGGCAGTTGTATTCGATCACGCTCGGCCCCTCCGCTGTCAGCATCAGCCCGGCGTAGATGACGCCCCGGTAGTCGATGCCACGCTGGCGCAGGGCCGCCAGGGTGGGCTCCAGCACCTGGCGGCGAACCGCCTCCAGAGCGGCGGCATCGAGCAGGGGGGCCGGCGCATAGGCGCCCATGCCGCCGGTGTTGGGCCCGGTGTCCCCGTCACCGATGCGTTTGTGGTCCTGGGCAGGGGGGAGCAACACCATCCTCTCGCCGTCACAGAGGGCAAAGACCGAAACCTCCGGGCCGCTCATCCGCTCCTCCAGCACCAGGCAGGTGCCCGCCTCGCCGAAGCGTCCGGCAAAGGCCTCCTCGATCGCGGCGCGGGTCTCGGCCACGCTTTCGGCCACCGTTACCCCCTTCCCCGCGGCCAGGCCATCGGCCTTGACCACCAGGGGACGGTTCTGCTGCTCCAGAACCAACAGGGCCTCAGCGGCACTGGTGGCGCTCCAGTGGCCAGCGGTGGGGATGCCGGCCTCCTGCATCAGGGTCTTGGCCCAGCGCTTGCTGGCCTCCAGCAGGGCGCCATCGGCGCCGGGGCCGAACACCGCCAGCCCGGCGCCGCGCAGCCGATCCGCCAGCCCCGCAGCCAGGGGAGCCTCAGGCCCCACGACCACCAGCTCGACCGCG
>NZ_JAYGIC010000155.1:0-40611 GCF_034931105.1 Synechococcus sp. CCY9201
GCCGTGGCGCCCCGGCCGCGGCTGGGTCTGCTGGTGAGCGGCGATGAACTGGTGCCGGCGGGAGCACCGCGCGGCCCCGGCCAGATCTGGGAGAGCAACGGCACCCTGCTGGCGTGCCTGAGCGAGCGGCTCGGCTACCCCCTGCTGGAGCGGCGGGTGGTGGGCGACGATCCGATCGCGCTGCGCCAGGCGCTGGCCGATCTGGCGGCCTGCTGCGACGTGGTGGTCAGCACCGGCGGGGTGTCCGCCGGCGACACCGACTGGATCCGGCCGCTGCTGGCGGAGCTTGGCTCGGTGGCCTTCTGGAAGCTGTTTCTCAAGCCGGGCCGGCCCTTTGCCTACGGGACACTGCAGCGTCCTGCCGGAGGCGGCAGTGTGCCGTTCTTCGGGCTGCCGGGCAATCCGGTGGCAGCGGCGATCACGGCGCTGCAGCTGCTCTGGCCGGCGCTGCAGCAGCTCGAGGGTGCTGAGCCGGATCCGTTGCCCCGCCTGCGGGTGCGCTTGGCGGGGCCGTTGAAGCGCGGCGCCGGACGCCCGGAACTGGCCCGGGCCCGCCTGACGGTGGGCCCCGCCGGCGAGCTTCTGGCGGTGGTGGAGGGCTCCCAGGCCTCCTCCCGCATCGGTTCGCTGCAGGGGGCCGATCTGTTGCTGGAGATCCCGGCGGAGCTCGGCAGCCTCACGGCCGGTCAGGAACTCTGGGCCCAGCTGCTGCGCTTGCCCCTGTTCTGAGGTCGTTCAGCGGGGTCAGACCCGTGATCGGCTGGTGGGCATTGGCGTGTGGACCTCACCTTGTGAAAGGCACCAGTCCTGAGCAGGCTGGCTTCAGGTCTTTGATGCGCTTGGCTCCATGGCCCTCCCCCCAGCCAGTGCCCCTGGCGGCACGCTGCAGGCCTCGGAGGTGCCCCAGGAGCCGCTCAGGATCCTGCTGATCAGCATCCATGGCCTGATCCGGGGCAGCCAGCTCGAACTCGGCCGGGATCCCGACACGGGCGGGCAGACCAAGTACGTGGTGGAGCTGGCCAAGGCCCTGGCCCGCAGCCCCTGGGTGGCGGGTGTGGATCTGGTCACCCGCCGGATCGAGGATCCCGCCGTCAGCGGCGACTATGCCGAGCCTCTGGAGCCGCTGGCAGACAAAGCGAGGATCGTGCGGATCGACGCGGGCCCGCCCGATTACCTCCGCAAGGAGGAACTCTGGGATCACCTCGACAGTTTTGCCGACCATCTCTTTACCTGGATCCAGAATCAGCCCGCCAGGCCCGATGTGCTGCACAGCCACTATGCGGATGCCGGTTACGTGGGCGTCAAACTTGCCCGTATGACGGGGCTGCCCCTGGTGCATACGGGCCACTCGCTGGGGCGTGACAAGTATCGACGCTTGATCTCCATGGGCCTCGCCCTTGAAAAGATCGAGGACGATTACAAGATCTCCAGGCGTATTGATGCCGAAGAGGAGGTGATCAACCAGGCGGCGCTCGTGATCACCAGCACGCGCAATGAAATCGAAGATCAGTATGAACTCTATGACTGTTACAACCCTGACAAGATGGTGGTCGTCCCGCCCGGCACAGACCTCCAGCAGTTTCATGTTGCTGATGGGTCTGATCCGCTTCAGGGCTCGGGTTTTCAGGACGGGCTTCAGGTTTCTCTGAAGGATCCGACCAAGCCCATGATTCTGGCGCTCTCCAGACCGGATCTGCGCAAGAACATCATCACGCTGCTGGAAGCCTACGGAGAGTCGAAGCCACTCCAGAGACTCGCCAATCTGGTGATCGTGGCCGGCAATCGTGATGACGTGCGGGATCTCGATGAAGGCCCCCAGGCGGTGTTCACCGAGTTGCTGATTGCCATGGATTCCTATGACCTCTATGGCCTGGCCGCCCTGCCCAAGCACCACAGCTCCGATGAGGTTCCCCTCATCTATCGCCTGGCAGCCAGCACCCGGGGTGTGTTCGTCAATCCTGCTCTGACAGAGCCCTTTGGCCTGACCCTGCTGGAGGCAGCCGCCAGTGGCCTGCCTTTGGTGGCCACGGAGAATGGTGGCCCGGTGGACATCATTGCCAACTGCCGCAATGGCCTGTTGGTGGATCCCCTCAACAAGGAGGCAATTGCCCAGGCCCTGATCACCATTCTTGAAGATGCCAACCAGTGGCAGACCTTCTCACGCAATGGAGTGCGCCATGTGGCCCAATTCTATTCCTGGGATGCCCATGCCGAGGCTTATCTCCATCAGCTCAACCAGCTGGTTCAGCAGCAGCGATCGCCCCTGGCCTCCTCGCGAATCCTCAGCGGCGACCGCCGGCGCACCAAGGCCATCTTCACCGCCATTGACAACACGTTGCTGGGGGATCGGGAAGGCCTGAGTCTGCTCAGCCAGTTGATCCGTGAGCGCCGCAAGGGCTGTCTGTTCGGGATTGCCACCGGGCGGCGTCTCGATTCCGTCCTGACGATCATTCGCGAGTATGATATCCCTGTGCCGGATATCTTGATCACCAGCCTAGGTACGGAAATTTACTATGCTCCCCACTGGCTACCCGATCTAGCCTGGGCCAAGCACATCAATCACCTCTGGACCCCCCAGGTGCTCAGGGCGACGCTGAAGGAGCTACCTGGTCTGCAGCCTCAGTCGAGAAAGGAACAAAGTCAATTTAAATATTCCTATCACTATGACAGTCAACATGCACCGTCTCTGGATCAGGTCAGGGCCATTCTCAGGCAGCAAGACCTATCGGTCAATGTGACTCTGTCATTTGGTCAGTATCTCGACTTTGTGCCTGTCCGGGCCTCCAAGGGGCAGGCCTTGCGATTCATCGCCCAGCGCTGGAATATCCCGTTGGATCGGATCCTGGCCACCGGGGGGTCCGGTGGCGATGAAGACATGCTGCGCGGCAACACCCTGGGGGTTGTTGTTGCTAACCGTCACCGGGAGGAACTGTCCATTCTGGGAGATACCGAGCATGTCTATCTCGCGGAGCAATCCCACGCCAGAGGGATCCTTGAGGCCCTTGAACACTATGACTTCTTCAATCTCTAGGCTTCTGCTGTTCGCGATCGCCCCGATCCTGCCCGCGATGTCCCCTCTGCTCCCGCAGGCTGTCCATGGCTGCTGACCCTCCGGCCCGGTTGTTGCTCTGCACGGATCTCGACCGCACCCTGATCCCCAATGGGCGGCAGCCTGAGTCGCCCGCAGCCAGAAGCCTGTTCGCCCGCCTGGTCCAGCGGCCCGAGGTGACTCTGGCCTATGTCAGCGGCCGCGATGCCGCCCTCGTGGCGGAGGCGATCGTGGACTATGCCCTCCCATCACCGGACTGGGTGGTGGCCGATGTGGGCACCACTCTCCTGGAGGTGGCTCCCGATGGCTGGCGGGCCCATCGCGGATGGCACCAGAGCATCGGGGTGGATTGGGCCGGTCGCACGGCCCAGGATCTCCACCAGTTGCTGGCGGATCTCTCCCCCCTGCAATTGCAGGAGCCCGCCAAGCAGAACACCTACAAGTTGAGCTACTACCTCCACCTGGATGTTGACGTTCCCAGCCTCTGCGCTGAAATCGAGCGGCGGCTGGAGCTTGAACAGCTGCGCGCCAGTCTGATCACCAGCATGGATGAGCAGGCTGAGATCGGCTTGCTGGATGTGTTGCCGCCTGCAGCCACCAAGTTGCATGCGGTGCGCTTTCTGATGGAACTGCTGGGTTTTGATTCCTCTGAGACCCTCTTCTGTGGGGACAGCGGCAATGATCTGCCGGTGATGATGAGTGACCTCCCTTCGGTTCTTGTGGCCAATGCAGATCCTGCGCTGATGGCCCAGCTAGGCTGTTCTGCGGGGGAGCGATCCGCTCGGGAGACTCTCTATCTGGCACAGGGCGGCTTCATGGGGATGAACGGCAACTACGCCGCCGGAATTGTGGAAGGAGTGCTTCACTTCCACCCGCAGTTATCGGGCTGGTTGGCCGAGCCTTGTTGAGTTCAGCCCCTTTGGCGTCGTCAGGTGCCGATGAAAACTGATTGGCCAGCTTGAATGCAACCGAACAGTGTGTTGACGATTCGTTTCTCTTGCCTGCACTCGAATCATGTATGAACAGGTCTCCCACTCGCTGCTCAATGCAATTCTTGATGACCTGAAACCTGAGATCCGACGTCAAGATCTCAGACACTTCTATACGCGCTTGGGTGCCAACTTTTATGCGATTTACTCGCTGTTCTTCCGTCTATATGGTCACAGGCCTGATTTCAAGCGCCAGATGCTGGGCTTGGTCGAAACGATGGCGGAAGGCTATATCAATCGTTCGCCCGAGCTGGAGGCGCTCGACATAGCCCGGGAGAAGGACCACAACTGGTTTCTCTCCCAGCAATGGGTCGGCATGGCCCTCTACACCAATGGCTTCGCCCGAAATCTGCGGGATCTGGCCGATAAGACTGAGTATTTCCAGGAGCTCGGCGTCAATATGATTCATGTGATGCCGATTCTGAAGTGTCCAATCGGCAAGAGTGACGGTGGCTATGCCGTGAGCGACTTCAGGCAGATCGATGACCGGGTCGGTGATCTGGAGGATCTTCAATATCTTGCCTCGGAGCTGCGTCAGCGCCAGATCCTGTTGGTGCTTGACATCGTGATGAATCACACTTCGGATGAGCATACCTGGGCTCGGAAGGCCGTCGCGGGAGATCCTGTCTATCAGGATTACTACTATATGTATGAGAGTCGCGATATCCCTGACCTTTTTGAGAGGTCAATGCCTGAAGTCTTTCCTGAGTCGTCGCCGGGCAACTTCACCTGGAATGAGGAGACCCAGCGCTGGGTCATGACGGTCTTCCACGATTATCAATGGGATCTCAATTACAGCAATCCTGAAGTCTTCATTGAAATGCTGGGAGTGGTGCTGTTCTGGGCCAACAATGGTGTTGACATCATGCGGTTGGATGCGGTGGCATTCCTGTGGAAGGAAATCGGCACCGACTGTCAGAACGAGCGTAATGCCCATCTTCTGCTCCAGCTGATGAAGGACTGCTGCCAGGCCACGGCCCCGGGAGTGTTATTCATTGCTGAGGCGATTGTCGCCCCTGTCGAGGTGATTAAATATTTCGGCGAAGATGCGATCAGCGCCAAGGAGTGTGAGATTGCTTACAATGCCACCTTCATGGCCCTGCTCTGGGATGCGGTGGCGACCCAGAACGCCAGGCTGCTCACCCGGGGGCTCAGGAGTCTTCCCAATAAGCTGGATCGTGCCACCTGGCTCAACTATCTGCGTTGTCACGACGACATCGGCTTCGGTTTTGATGACCAGGATGTGTTGGCTGTCGGTTATCAGCCCAGGTCCCATCGGCGGTTTCTGACCGACTTCTTCTGTGGTGAGTTTGAGGGATCTCCCTCCCGGGGACTTCCATTCATGCGCAATGAAGTCACGGGGGATGCTCGCATCTGTGGCTCCCTGGCCTCCCTTGCGGGTCTGGAGAAGGCGATGCAGGAAGAGAATCCGGTGGCAATCAATATCGCGATCAGTCGAATTCTGATGCTGCACAGCCTGATCTTTTCGTTCGGTGGTATTCCCTTGCTCTACAACGGTGATGCCCTTGGCCTGCTGAATGACTATAGCTATCAACAGGATCCAGCCAAGGTCTCAGACAACCGCTGGGTGCATCGGCCAAGCATTGATTGGCAGCATGCCGAGCGGCGTCATCAGAGCGGCACAGTGGAGAATCGGCTGTTCACGGCGTTACGGCGGATGATCGCCATCCGTAAGTCGCTGGATGCCTTTGCCGATTTCAACAACCGAGAGTTGTTGGATACGGGTAACGAGCATCTGCTCTGCTTCTTGCGTTCCTATCAGCAGCGTCCTTCCGAGCAGGTCTTGGTGGTGGCTAACTTCCATTCCACTCCGCAGGCTCTCCCTGTTGATGTGCTGCGGCGGCGCGGGCTCGATTTCACGGCTCCGCTGATTGATGTGTTCACCGGTCGCAGGCCCCACCAGATCGAGGAGAATATCCTGCTGCAGAGCTATCAATTTTACTGGCTGAAGAAGGTCTGACATCCACTGCTCCAACACCCGCAGGGGCCACATCCAGGCGGCTTCCTGCCTCGGTTCGCTCCAGGGGGCCGTTCCGGACGTCTGGGCCCAGCAGCGTGACCCTCCGTTGGCTCAGTCTCCCAGCAGCAGACGCACTCCCGCCAGGCTCAGCACCAGAGCAAGGCAGCGCCGGATGATCGGAACCGGCAGAACTCGGCTGCCCAAGGCGGCGCCGCAGCCGCCGAGGAGCACCACCACCGGGATCAGCGGCCAGGCTTCCGCCGGCACGCTTCTGCCGGTGGAGATCAGGCCTGCCAGCCCGGCCAGGGAGTTCACCAGGATGAAGATAACGGCCACGGCCGCTGTCTCGCGAGTGCGACTCCAGCCCGCCAGCAGCATCAGCGGACTGAGGAAGACGCCCCCTCCCGTTCCGGTCAGCCCGGCCAGGAACCCCAGGGAACCGCCCACGGACACCAGCGTCGCCGGGCCGGGTGGCTGTACCTGCTCCGGATCCTGGGGTCTCTGCAAAAACCGCAGGGCCGAACCCAGCAGAATCACCCCCACCAGGCTCTGGAACACCCGCTTCGGCAGGGCCAGGCTGCCCCCCAGGAAAGCCCCAGGGATCGAGAGCAGCACCAGCGGCCAGAAGCGTCGCCAGCGCAGGTGGCCCGCCTGGATGAACTGCCAGCTCCCCAGCGCTGCCACAACCACGTTGAGCAGCAGGGCGGTGGGGCGGATCGTCTCCGGATCGGTGCCGAACAAGCTAAGGGCGGCGATGTATCCGGAGGCCCCTGCGTGGCCCACGCTGGCGTAGAGGAAGGCCACCAGGCCGAGGGTGAGCCACAGCCCTGGTTGGGCCTCCATCACGGCTGTTCCCGCTGGGGCTCTGCCGTGCCGGAACGCTCCCTCTCCGTTACCGGTGTGTTGCCCTCCACCCACCGACCGTTGCCGTCCACCCCCACCTCCTTCTTCCAGAACGGGGCCTCGTGCTTGAGCGCCTCCAGCAGTTCCTGGCAGCACCGTTGGGCAGGGCCGCGTCGATCAGCGGCCACCGCCACCAGCACGATCGCCTCGCCGGGGCGCACCTTCCCCACCCGATGGCGGACCAGAACCGCCAGCACCCCATGGCGGACGGCGGCCTCGGCGGCGAGTCGCTCCAACTGGGCGTCGGTCATGCCGGGGTAATGCTCCAGTTCCAGCGCCGCCAGCGCTTCACCGGCTGCACTCCAGCCCCGCACCCGACCGATGAAGTGGGTCACTGCCGGAGCTTCACTGCCGTCGCTCCAGGACCCCAGCGCCTCGAAGGGATCGAAGGGCCCGGCCTCCAGGGCGATCGCAAGGGTCGCTGTGACCTTTCGCGGTGCTGGGCTGGGATCAGCCACCGGTGATTGGCGGCAGAAAGGCCACCTCATCGCCGGGGGCCAGGCTCTGGGTGGGATCGGCGAACTGCTGGTTCACCGCCACCCGCACCCCGGCGGGCCAGGGACCGAGTCCGAGCCGCTGCCAGACCTCGGCAGCGGTGGGGGCTTCCGCCAGTTCGCTGCCACCGCCCGCTTCCGGATCCAGGAGTGCCAGGCTCCGCTGCCCCCAGCCGGCCTTTTCGCGCAAGCGCGCGAACAGCCGCACGTTGAGGGGAGGCGGGGTGGCAGGCTTGGGTGCCATGGTTCCAGGCGATGCTGGCGCCATGTTGAATCAGATCAGCCAGCTTTGTTGAGGTTCAGGACTTTCCCTCCATACAGAGCGGAAACGGGTAGCCAGTCGTTAGCTGTTGATTGGATGCACTGGTGGCTTGCTCTTTTGAGCTCTGGATCAGCAGCAAGGATCTTCAGAAAGCCCACAGCAAAGCTGGCCAGCACCTCCCGCTTTATCTGGCACCTTGTTACGTTTGACAAAGCACAATCTTCTTCAAGACTTGCACGACTAGCCTGTGATTTAAGGAGGTTTTGGCATTATTCTTCGTCGCTTTAATGATTGACAGCTTAGGGTTTTTCTCGGAC
This sequence comes from Synechococcus sp. CCY9201, assembly GCF_034931105.1. Taxonomy (NCBI): domain Bacteria; kingdom Bacillati; phylum Cyanobacteriota; class Cyanophyceae; order Synechococcales; family Synechococcaceae; genus Synechococcus; species Synechococcus sp. CCY9201. The sequence goes on from NZ_JAYGIC010000155.1 coordinate 7,996, forward strand.
CGGCATTTGTAGTCTTGCGTTTGTCTGCCTTGCGTTTGTCAGTGCGATCCCGTTTGGTCGAGATTAAGTCGCGAGCCAGGCTGGTGACACCTGCAGGGTTGGCTTGGCCATGCTGTTGCTTTTGTGATTCAAGCCATGACGTCTCCAGACATTGAAAGCGTCGAATACAAGAAGCGGTTTCTTCACGAGGCCACCCGCTTGGCGATCGAAGCCGTTGAGAAAGGATGGGGTGGACCCTTTGGCGCGGTGATTGTCAAGGATGGCGAGATTATCGGCCGAGGTCAGAATCGCGTGCTGCTCACTGGAATCCCGGTCTATCACGCGGAGGTCACGGCAATTATTGATGCCTGCTCCAGGATCAACTCCAAGGCGCTTCTGGGTTCCGATGTCTACGAAGGCAATCTGAAAATGATTCCACGTCCAGACGGATCTCCCGATCCAGTGCCGGAGAGGGCTCAGATGCTGAAGGGCTGTGATCTCTATGTCAATGGAGCGCCCTGTCCGATGTGCATGAGCGCCATCTATTGGGCTCGGATCGATCGCTTGTACTTCGGCACCCGGCTGGAGGACACAAGCATGATTGGATTCGATGATGAGTTCCAGTACATCGACTTCCAGCTTCCCTGGGAGCAGCGCAAGGCGATTCAGTGTTTTCCGGATTTTGAGCGGGACTTTGCCCTCCAGGCCTGCCAAGCCTGGATCAACAAGCAGGATCGCCACCCCTATTGAAAATCGTATGGCTCCATGGCTGATTCTGTGACGCTGATTGCAGCAGGCCTGGTGCGGCTTGGCATGAGTGAAGCCTTGGCGACCTGGCATGCTCGACAGGTGGAGGCCTTGCCCAGGCAGAGTGGCTTCTCAGCACCGACCTGATATCTTCCCGCTCCGAGGTGATGGAAGGGTCTGGACCATTCTGAGTACCTTTCAGTCCAAAGAGAGTCTCAAGGCCTGGCAAAGTTCCAGCATCTGCCAGGAGTTGCTTGCTGATGCCGCCTTCTGAACTGATTCGAGTTTCCACCTCTTTTCCCGGCTGGGTGCCTGTCGATCCAATCTCTGGACAGGGACCACCGGACTGGAAGACGGCGATACTCATTCTATTTGAACTTTACCCAATCGTGAGACTGGCACTGAAGCTGTTCAATCCTTTTTTTACCTTGCTTCAGATCCATGGTGCCTTGGTCACCTCTATCGGCAATGCGATCAGTGTGGCGCTCACCAGTTGTCTGAAGATGCCCTTCTTTGTTCAGGAGTTTGATTGGTGGTTGTTTCACAGCACCGCTTCCCGCCGAGCCTTGACTCGGCGAGGCGTTCGCTGGATCTGCCCTTCTGAACGTGGCTTGATCTTTCTGGGATTTGATCTGTTCTTCTGCTGCTGAACCTGGGATCTCATAGCCCTGCAACAGCGCTGTCGTGCTGTCAAGGCTCAGCCTGAGGGCCCTGATAATTCGTCCTTGCCAGCATGAGCTGAGTCGTATCCAATTCTGTCGTTGTTCAAGAAGAATTTCGGACGAGGCCAGGGGCGGAAATCTTCTTCAGTTTGTAGGCGAATCTACGCGGGTGCCTGCACTGGTAACCTGATCTCCGCAACCGTAGACAGTGATTTCATGCGCCAAGCGATCTAGCTGATGCGGGAAGCCGGAGTTGTGAACAAAACCGGCGGACCCTTCGGCTGCGTGATCGTCAAGGATGGCCAGGTGATCGGCGCTGCCGGCAACAGTGTCATGCGGGATCATGATCCCTCCGCCCATGCCGAGGTGAATGCGATTCGGCAGGCCTGCAAGACTCTGCAGACCGTGGATCTCACGGGAGCAGTGATGTACACAAGCTGCGAATGTTGCCCGATGTGCTACGCCACTGCCTTCTGGGCCAGGATCTCGAAGATCTACTTCGCTGCCGGTTGGCAGGATTACGCCGATCTCTTCGATGATGCCAACATCGGCGATGATCTTGCCTTGCCCTATCCAGAGCGTCGTCTCGCTCCGCAGCAGATCCTCCAGCAGGAGGCTGCCGTGGTGTGGGACGAGTTCCGGCAGCTGCCTGATGGTGCGCGGTACTGAAACTCGCCGTTGAGGCTCACCTGCAGCGTCGGCGTCCTTCGAGACCTTTCGGCGGAGTCGACCAACTCCGCAGCCCACCTGCAGGATCTGCCTACGATCCAACTCCTGCCTGTCCCGATCGTGGTGAGCCTCGCCATTGCCCTGCTCACGGTCTCCGACAGCCGCACCCTGGCGGACGACCCCAGTGGCGAGGCCCTGCGTCAGCGTCTTGAAGCCGCCGGCCATCGCCTGGTGGCGCGCCGACTGGTGCCTGACAACCGCTATCGCATCCGCGCTGAGGTGAGCGGCTGGATCGCCGATCCGGCGGTGCAGGTGGTGATCAGCAGCGGCGGCACAGGCCTCACCGGCCGCGACGGCACACCGGAGGCGGTGGCGCCGTTGCTCGATAAGACGATGGAGGGCTTCGGCGAGCTGTTCCGGGTGCTCTCCTTCGAGATCATCGGCACCAGCAGCCTCCAGAGCCGCTGCCTGGCGGGGGTGGCGAACGGCACGGTGCTGTTTGTGTTGCCGGGCTCCCTCGATGCGGTGACCACCGCCTGGGATCGCCTGATCGCCGCCCAGCTTGATGGCGCCACCCGGCCCTGCAACCTGGTGCAGCTGTTGCCCAGGCTTACGGAACCGGTGGATCACCCGGCCGTGCGGCCGTCCGCTGGCGCAACGCCGGGATGAGCGTTCCGCCTGGGCTTGTGCTGCTTGCCTCCCCGGCACGCCGGGACGCTCTGCTCGCTTGGGTGCGTCGGCACCGGGCCCTGCTGGCCCCCTTTGCCCTGCGCCTCACCGCCGACCTGGCGGAGCCGCTGCAGCTCGAGGTTTCCACCGCCGACCTCCGCCTGGAGATGGCCGGCACGCTGGAGGCCGGCGGCGACATCAGCCTGGCCGCGGCGGTGCTGGCCCAGGAGGTGATGGCCGTGGTGGCGTTCCTGGATCCGGCGGCGCCCGTGGGTTCGCCGCCGGAGCTGCCGATGCTGCTGCGGGCCTGTCAGGTGCGTGATGTGCCGCTGCTGCTGAACGAGGCCAGCGCCACCCTGGCCCTGCGGGGCCTGTCGCGGGGCCGCCTGGCCACCCTGATCTTCAATCCGGTGGCCGGGCAGCGCGATCCGAACCAGGATCTGGCCCAGATCCGCTCGATCCTCGAGCCGCAGCTGCAGGTGCATGTCTGCTTCACCCAGCCGGATCTCGATCCAGCTGAGCAGGCCCGGGCGCTGCTGGGTCCGCTGCGGGCCCGTCAGGCCCGGCGGCCGGATTCGGCCCTGATGATCGCCTGCGGCGGGGATGGCACCGTGTCCGCCGTGGCCGGAGCCCTGCTGGACAGTGGCCTGCCTCTGGGGGTGATCCCCCGCGGCACCGCCAATGCCTTCGCCGGAGCCCTGGGCATCCCCACCGATCTGCCCGGAGCCTGTCGCACGGTGCTGGCGGGGCACATCCAGCGCATGGATGCGGCCCTCTGCAACGACACGCCGATGGTGCTGCTGGCGGGGGTGGGGTTCGAGGCCGGCATGGTGGACCGGGCCACGCGCGAACTCAAGAACCGGTTGGGGCCGTTGGCCTATGTGCTGGCCGGCGCCCAGCAGCTGGTGAACCAGCAGCCCTTCCAGGCCCACCTGGAGATCGACGGCAAGGCCATCAGCCTGCAGGCTTCCGCCATCACCGTGGCCAACGCCGCCCCCGGCACCTCGGTGTTGGCCCAGGGCTTCGGGAGGGTGATTGCGGACGACGGCCTGCTGGAGGTGACGATCGCCACCTCCACGGACCGGCTGCAGGGCCTGCAGGCCCTGGCCAGCCTGGCGGCCTCCGCGGTGGTGCAGACCCCGGCCCAGCACGGTGACCTGCTCTGCCTGCGCGCCCGCCGCATCACCATCGCCACGGCAACACCCCAGAAGCTGGTGGTGGACGGCGAGATGCTTGAGGGCGACCGCTTCTGCTTCGAGTGCTTGCCGGGGAGCCTGCGGGTGCTGGCCCCCTGGCCTCTGCCGTAGCGGATGCGTGTTGGGTCCGTCTCTGGAGCTGTGTTCCGCGCGGGCGATGTTGCGCCCGTGTGCTTCCCCGCTGAAAGCCATGGCATGCACCGCAGGCTGCATGATGCGTCCAACCTGGCCCGGCAGCTGTCTCTGGACCATCACGGGGCTGTCGATGTCAGCAATCACCCTCCAAAATCCCTGAGGCCAGCAGGAAGGAAACGGATCGAGGAAGCTGTTTTCACCGGCGAAATGCCCTGGTAAAACAATCAAAGATACGCTGGAGTTGTCTGGGTATTGAATCATCAAGGAAATAGGATGAGGAAGTGCGCCCTCAATGTCCAATCCGCGTCCACTTCGGGCTTCGCATGGATGGATTGATGTGCTTCGGTTGGTGACTGGCGACAATGATCTTGCCCAGGGCGTAGATCGTCTCGCTTGGCCGGTCTTCCAGCGGATTGTCCGGTCCATCCGCTCTTTGGCTGTCCGATCCCGTGGGACAGGTCCGCGTGATCGGCGGGGGCGTTTGCCGTGCTCCTGCCAGCTGGTCGAGCAATCGGCATTGAGCTTGCTCTTCTCGCACGACTCGATGTGCTCAGTGCTGCAGGACTCCGCAGCCACGATCAGCTCGTCCGGCCGCCGGTCTCATGGTTGCGTCGGTGCCGCCGCTCCGCTCCCGGCGATGCCGGCTTATGCGGTTCAGGTGGTCGTGGCCGCAGGCCCGCGCCATCACCTGCATCAGCGCCACCGTGGCCCGGAAGAAACGATCCAGGCGCTGGCCGGCAGGCTCCACCTGCAGACGGCGGCGCAGCTCGGGATCCTGGGTGGCCACTCCCGTGGGGCAGCGGTGGGTGTGGCAGATCCTGGAGCCCACGCAGCCGATCACCTGGATCGCGGCACTGGCCAGCGCGATCCCATCGGCCCCCAGGGCCGGGGCCTTGATGCAGTCGGCCGGTTGTCCTTCGGGAATGCCGCGGACCCTGGCGATGTGGGCGGTGACCTTGGCGCCGGGCAGATGACCGCCCGCGCCGGTCTTGGCCGCTTGGGCGGCCTTGAAGTGAAAGGCCTGCACCCGGGGTAGGAGGTCTTCGCGGTAGCCGAACATCGCCGGCGCGAGTTCGTAGAGGTAGCGGTGGTTGGCGGCCTGCTCCTCGCTCAGCATTCCCCCTTCGCCGGAGCAGATCCCAGTGCCGGCCCGCTCCGCCCCCGTGGCCAGGGCCCGCTTGGCCTCCTCGGAGAGGGTCCCGAAGCTCATGTCCGACACCAGCAGGGGGATCTCCAGCCTCAGTGGCCGCCGGGCCCGGGGACCGATCACCAGCTCCGTGCCTACCGGGGCGGATTCGGCCAGGGGCCGCCGTGCCAGCTGGGCCGTGAGGATCTGGATGTCATCCCAGAGGGGAAGCTGGGAGCGGGGCAGCCCCATGGACACCACCGGCCCCAGGGCGCCCACCCGCGCAAGGCCGTGCTCGGCCAGCTCGTGGATCAGCTCCAGGTTGGGCTCCTCCTCCGTGGCCTGGCCTGGGTCGTCCTGCCGACGGGGGAACCACCACTTTCCGGCTTCTCGTTATCACCGTCTTCGTCAACAGCAAAGGTGGTGCCCACCCGGTCGGCGGGAACACGGGCATGGGTGCCATCGCAATAGGGAGGCGTGGCGGTCTGCTTGCAGCGGCAGAGCAGGGCCCTGCCGTTGGTCCCGGCAACGAAGGCCAGGGGTGTGAAGCCGCTGCCCTGATGGGATCCGTCGCAGAACGGCTGATCCGAGGATCGGCCGCAAGCGCAGTAGAAGTACTTCGTTCCTTCCTCCAGGCTGACGGTGATGGGCGTACTGGCGGCAATCGTCGGCGCTGTCATCACACGTTCAGCGGAGAGCACAGGGCGTGGAGGCCCTCCCTCGGTCTGAGTACCCAGGCGGCTCAGCTATATGTTCCTGGAGGTGCGCCAAGATCACTATGTAAAAGGCAGGCCGGATTGTCAACAGGCGTCTGTGCGAAATGATAATGCCTCAGGCTCAAGATCAGCGGCAGGCAACATGCCTGTGGGTTGCGCAGGCATGTTGAACTCCCATCCGCTGAATCTTGAGGCCAGCTTGCCGTTCTAACTTGAAGGGCTATTCTGCAACTACGAGAGCAAAATTTGACCACCGGAATATCCCACCATTGGGGGGTCTGTGAAGTTGACATCTTCAGGGCCATGCATCAAATCTTTCTGACCGCGAATGCCAACGAACCAAAATGGCTCTGCCATCGTATAAGGGCACATGCGCTGCCGTGTTCGTGAACTTGCAGGTTGCTTGCTCCTTAAAGGTCTGTGCACTGGCGCTACCCGTAACTGCTAGGGAGACTCTGGAAAACCCCGCCACCCTGCGCGACAATGGCCTTGTGATCGGTGACGTGGACAGGCTTGATGGACGCCAAGCAGTTCGGTTTTGGTGATTACGAGCAGTCCACGGCCAAAAAGCGTACCCGGCGAGAGCGATTTCTGGCTGAGATGGAGGCGGTTGTTCCCTGGAAAGCACTGATCGATCTGATCGAACCCCACTACCCCAGGACCAGCAGCAAGGGCGGTCGGCCGCCCTATCCGTTGGAAACCATGCTGCGGATTCATCTGCTGCAGCAGTGGTATGACCTGAGCGATCCGGCGATGGAGGATGCGCTGCTTGAGGTGGCGACCATGCGCCGCTTTGCCGGTATCGCCCTGATCACCGACCGGATCCCGGATGAGGCCACGATCCTGGCGTTCCGGCATCTACTGGAGGAGAAGGATCTGGGCGCGCAGATCTTTGAAGCCGTGAAGGCCCACCTCAAGGCCAATGGCATGGTTATGAAGCAGGGCACGATCATCGATGCGACCATCATCGCGGCACCAAGCTCCACAAAGAATGAGAAGCGGGAGAGGGATCCTGAGATGCACCAGACCTGCAAGGGCAAGCAATGGCACTTTGGGATGTAGCCGTAGGCCCGCGAAGCGGTAGGTCCACATCGGGGTGGACAGCGAGAGCGGCCTCATCCACTCGGTGGAAACGACCGCCGCCAATGTGCATGACCTCACTCCCGCCGCTGAACTCCTGCACGGTGAAGAGACAGTGGTCTATGCAGATGCCGGGTACCAGGGTATTGAGAAGCGACCCGAGATGGAAGGCAGGGGTATCGGCTTCCGTACTGCCATGCGTCCAGGCAAGCGTCGCGCGTTACCGGATACACCCGAGGGGAGGGTGGATGACCTGATCGAGACGGCAAAGGCTCACTTCCGCGCCAAGGTGGAGCATCCGTTCCGCGTGAGCAAGCGCCAGTTCGGCTTTCAAAAGACCCGGCTGCGTGGAATGCTCAAGAACCGCTGGAAGGTGAATGTGCTGGCCGGCCTCTCAAACCTATTTATGGCGCGCCATGAGTTGCAATGCAAGACATGACTGGGGGAGTGGTGTGCCCATTTGGGGCAGGCACCACCCCAAATGGGCAAGATTCAGCGTCCACGAAGGTGAATTCAGGCTGATCAACAACCGATCCACCCTCAAATTGTTCATCCTGAACAATGCGCGGCTCCAGGCCCTTTTCAGAGGGGCGTTATCCAGAGGTTCCTTAGCTGTCCGATAGAATCGATCTGCTCAAGATATGGAAGGGAGACTCATGTAACTGGTTCGAAATCACCTGGCATCCAGGTCTTGTTGAACCAGGGTTCCAGCGGGCCGTATAGGCGCAGCAGCACGTTGTAGCCCTTTCCAGGCATGGTCTGGATCCAGTTGCCTTCATGTCCTCTTGGCGCCTTCGGGCCAAACCACATCGTGTAAGAACCATCGGTATTAGCCTTTACGGACGGGTTGTTGCTGTCCAGGCCACCAGTCTTCTGATCGGTCTCGAGTACCGAACGAGTCTGGTTGTCGTAGACCATGAAGGACCAGAAGTCCTTGGCGGGCACGGGACCCGGGAGGGTGACCTTGTAGGTCTTGCCGCCATCGAGGTAGTTGCCTTTCGAATCGTGCGCTCCAATCGCGTAGACAGAACCGGTGCCGACCGCCGGCTTGGCCATGGCCGGGGTGATGCCGGTCGCGTAGTAGTGGAACATGATCCGATCGTCCAGGACCAGTTCGCCGTTGTTCATGAACTCGTGGCTGCCACCCGTGAAGCTTGAATACCAACGGCTCTTGCCTGGATAGAAGTAGGCACTCTCGTCGCGGGGTCGGAACGTGATCGATCGGGCCGTTGCATTGCCGATGGCCACGCCCTCGGTGAGGATCTTCTTCATGCGGGCGTCCGGCGCGAAGGGCTTGCCTTTCTTGATTCCGACCGCGGCGAACTAGCCGACGACTTCAGGATTGAAGGCATCGGCCGGCTCATACTGGACGACCGCGTTCAACTCCGCCCAGTAGTCGTAGTCGTTCGCGTGGATGGTGTTGATCTTCGCACCCGAAGCATTGACCACCCTTCCCTTGGGCGGGTTGTTCAACTTGGAGAGGGGATAGATGCGGAACTGCGTTCTGAGCCCCAGCGTAGCTGCTTCCAGGTCGCCGTCCTGGACCAGCGCGCGCAGGAACAGGAAGTTGCGGTAGGTGGGGGTCTTCACGACGCGATAGCCGTCGGGAAGCTGACCCTTGTAGTCCGGACCGATAAAGACATACTTACCGCCCTTGCCCTGGTTCGGCCCGGTGACCCCGAGGTCCGTGACCCAGCGGAAGAAGGCATCATCCACAGCACCGACCAGACGCCCGGCAGGCACCTCCACGATGACCGGTTCATCCTTCACGTTGATCTCGGCAAACGCATAGGGCGTAGTTGTCTGGGGCGTTAGGAGCAGGCTTCGCGCGTCGTAGAGGTTTTCCCACAGCACCAGATCGCCCGGTTTCGCGCCTGCCTGCTTCAGACCTTCCAGCATGGCGTAAACGGAGGTGGCCGGAATGCCGTTGAGAAACGCGTCGACGGCGCGAGACAGATCGATGTAGTCGTAGGTCTTCCTGACCGTGGCCTCGCTGGGCATGCCGTCCCTGAACGTGAGCTCGCCGAGAAGTTCGGTCTGCACCTTGTCTGGTGTGATCAGGCTCGAAGGCACATCGGCCTTGTACTTGGGCTCGGCCCTGGCGGCCGAGGCGAGCAGCATGGTCGCGCATGCCGCAGCGGCGATGCGGGCCGAGAGAAAGTGGCTTGTCTTCATGTCAGAGTCCTGTTTCGTTCCTGATTGAGCATCACGCGGCAGTCCTACTTCACGAGCTCGAAATCGCCCGGCTTCCAGGTCTTGTCGAACCAGGGCTGGAGCGGGCCATAGAGGCGCAGCAGGGTGTTCCAGCCCTTGCCCGGCATGGTCTGGACCCAGTTGCCTTCCTTGCCTTTCGGTGCCTTGGGGCCGAACCAGATGGTGTAGGAGCCGTCGTCGTTCGCCACCAGGCCGCGGCTGTTGCTGTCGAGGCCAGCGGACTTCTGGTCAGTCTCGAGCATCGACCGGCTCTGGTTGTCGTAGACCATGAACGACCAGAAGTCCTTCATCGGGATCGGTGCGGGCAGCGTGATCCTGTAGGTCTTGCCGCCATCGAGATAGTCGCCGTTGGCGTCCCGTTCGGCATAGGCATAAACCGATCCTTTCCCGACCACCGGCTGCGCCATCGCGGGCGTGATCCCAGTGGCGTAGTAATGGAACAGGACACGGGAATCGAGCATCCGTTCGCCGTTGTCGTAAAACTCGGAACTACCGCCGATGAAGTTGGTCTTCCACTGACGGTCCGGGTAGTAGAAGCCGCGCCTGTCGCGCTGGGCGAAAACGATTGCCCGCGCGGTGGCGTTGCCGACCGCGACCGCGTCGGTAAGGATCGCGCGCATCCTGTCATCGGGCGCGAAGGGCTGGCCCTTCTTGATGCCGATGGAAGCCAGCGTGCCGACCAGTTCAGCCGGCAAGGCATCGCCCGGTTCCTTCTGGATGACGGCGTTGAGCTCTTCGTAGAACTCGAAATTGTTGGCGTGGACCGTGTTGAACTTCAGCCCGGACAGGTTGACGAACTTTGTTTTTGGCGGGTTGTCACGCTGCGCCCACGGGTAGACCCGCATCGTGTCCTTGACCTGTTGCACGCCCGCCGCAAGATCGCGGTTCATGATCCGGGTCAACTGCCAGACCGTATAGGTGGGCGAACGGACGATGAAATAGCCCTCGTTGGGCAACTCGCCCTTGTATCCCGGGGGAACCAGTATGTATTTGCCCCCCTTCCCCTGGTCAGGGCCGGTTACGCCCACGTCAACGACGTGCCGGAAATAGGCGTCGTCCAGCGGTCCGAGCAGGCCGGGCGACGCTTCCAGAACGATCGGACCGTTTTTCAGGTCAAAGCAGAGGGTGACATAGGAGGTTGTCGTCTGGGCCGTCAGAAAAACCGACCTGGCGTCCATGAGCGTTTCGAAAATGCCAACCGTCTGATCGTCGACCCCGGCTCCTTTCTTCAGGCCGTTGCACATCGCATAGATTGATGCCTCTGGCATGCCGTCAAGAAAGGCTTGGACGCCCCGCATGAAATCCAGGTTGTCGTACACGGTCTTCACGGTCGCATCGTCCGGTGCGCCATCCTTGAAGCGCAAGGTCCCGAGCCGGGTCTTGACGCTGTCCGGCGTAAGAATCGACCCGGGAACGTCTGCCTTGTACTTAGGCTCCTCCGCTGAAACCGCGACAGATGGGGACATCAACAGCAGGGCACTGGACGCGATACTTAACAGGGTTCTACTGACGTTCACGGTTTTGCTTTCTCCTTGATTGTCGGTGTGCATACTCTGGCACAGGAAAGACAGCTAACGCTGGCCATCACCGGCCCGCAGAAAGCTTCTGGTTCGGGATCTCGTTGGGCTTTGGGAAATTGAAGGTGGCGGGTCAGGTGCATGGCTGTGTTAGCCAGGCATCTACACAGCGAACATCGCCTGAAGAACACTCAGCAGTTCATTCAGCGTAGTCTCCGACAGACTCCCCAACCGCTTGACTAGACGGTCTCTGTCTACAGCTCTCAGCTGATCAGCCACAACATGGCCGTCCTTGCCATCAAACCTGCAACGCACACGAAATGGGTATGGATGGCCGCCAGTTGTGAGCGGCGCAACAATGAAAGTGCGAAGGTGAGCATTAAGCTCGTCCGGCGACACTACGGCACAAGGCCTCGTCTTCCTGATTTCAGATCCTCGCGTGGGATTCAACGCGACAAGGAAGATATCGCCTCTTGAGACGTGTTCTTCAGTCACCATGACCACTCTTCGTCATCAAACTGGGTGGCGCTCATTTCATCCAGAAGTCCCTCTGGCTCCAAAGACGATGCCGCCTCTGCCCAGCCAGCCCTCGGATGAGCGGATGGCCTGATGGTCAGAACCCCTGGAGCCGCTTCGATCTCGACTTCGTCAGCGAGCCCCGCAACCTCAAGCAGTGGCTTGGCGAGGCGGATCCCTCTCGAGTTGCCGATTTTGACCAGCTTCGCTCGCACCACGACTACACCCAGCACACGTGCTCACATTGTAGCCACGGTGGCGACTTCCGCGCATCCCCCTGCTCTGTCTAACCGCTGCCCCTGAGTGGCAGGCTGGGAGCCTGCGGTGTCGAAGAAGATAGTTTGCGGAGGCCTGTCCACTCGAGGGGCTGGTTGGCCGGCCTCTTCGCTCAAGAAAGCAGCTCCTCTAGTTCATCTCTGGTTTGCTCAGTATCACGAAGGATTTTGGAAAGCAACCCAGGTCCCAGCGTTTCACCAGAATGAACAGGGACTACAGTCGTTCGCCCGTCGGGATGTCGCAGAAAATGATGACTCCCCTTTATTCGCAGAACTTCAAAGCCAATCCTTCGAAGGGCCAGGATGAGCGCCTTGCCTGTGACGGCGGAGTAAGTTGACACGTCTAGACGGTCACTCGCTGAACACCAATGAAGTCAAGTTGTTCAACTATTCCGTCCTGAACCTCTAGGCAGAGCTCAATAGCTTCTCTGATCCGGCCCATCAACTCATCAAGAGACTTAGCCTGTGTGTGGCACCCGGCTAGAGCGGGCACGCTCGCAACATAAAAGCCCTCTGAGTCTCTCTCAACCACCACATCGAACTGCTTTGCCATGGGAGTCACCTGCGTCCACTCACGATAGCCCCGCCACAGCCTGTCGGTAGCTCTTCACTGGGACCGGCCAACGTCAGCGTTCCACCACTACGCGCCACTTGTGGCGCGTAGTGGTGGAACGCCTTGTTCGGCTTCTTCATTCCTTGTAGTACTGCTTGAACTCGGCTGCCGGCTCCCGATCCGAGTAGATATACAGGGTGACTCCGTTCGGGTCGAGAACTGCAAATCCACGATCACCCCACGGGTGATCTTCAAGAGGCATAATGGGGGTAAGACCTGCCGCGGTCAGGCGGCCGTGCTCAGCATCCACGTCGTCCACACAGAAGTTGTACATCAGACCTGCCGGATTGCAGGCGGGAGGCCCAGGCTCTCGCGGCGCGATGAACTGTAGTTCTGATGTATCCTTCCCGAACTGAAGGTTCACGTACCACCCGCAGTCAAAGGTGACCTTGGCGTTGAAGTGCTTGACGTAGAAATCCCGTGATTCCTCAACTTTCTCGGTTGCGATACACGCGGACAGTGTGTTTGCGATCATTAATCTATCTCCTTCAGTTCGTATGATTGCGCAATGTATGAACCTATATTCTTCTCTTTCAAGTCCTCAAGACAGCGGATCTTTATGTGGCGCATGGTGTGACCCTTGCCTTCGAGGACATTGTCTGTGTCATCAAGCTCAACCCCTCGGTCGAATATCACCGAGATGTACTTCTTGTATGGCATGATTCCGACAAAGGCACAATCACCTTTGAAATAGCAGAGAGCATTCCATTTGACATCTTCTCGGATGTCGCGGGAGAGGTCGAGCGCACTGTTGGCCAGACGTGAAATGATGGCCTCTTCCTTTTCGGTAAGCCCCATCATGAATGCGTCCACTTTGTCGTTAGTCTTCATTCTTCTCCTGCCGAACGCTCGCCATCACCTGGCCGCAGAGAGGCGGTGGAGTATACAAGGATCATTCGGTGGCGGCTCAGGTGAATGGCGGTGTTAGGTCTCATTGGTTAGAGCTCTCTTGAGCTCTGTCAAAACCTGATGAGATGACTCTAGTAGCTCTAGACTGACGACGGGATCGGCACCATGAATTATGGAATTACGGAGGGTGATCAGATTTCTGATGCGAGTATAGAGGTCTTTGGAGATCAGCTCGTTGCGAGCGAGGATTTCCGCAAGCCTGGCATTAGATGGTCGTCGTGCCTGCTTGAATGAAGAGGGTGTGATCTCAAGGTTGGCCGAAAGACCATACTCGGTAAGCAGTGACTCAATCTCATTGTAGTTTCTGAGAAAGTCTTCTAGACTGCCCTTGTTTTGCCTGGCATAAGTTGGGTCGACCGTGCTTTGAAGAGCCTTGCTTGCCGCTTCTATCCTTCTGGGCGAGATTACGTCGAATATGAAGTATGCAATTGTCACCAGGCTCGTCGCGAATAAGCTTTGACCTGAATTAATGACTATGGCACCCAATGCGGACCGGCTGCTGGACGCCATTGATATCGCCAGATTCGACAATGCAATAGTTGCTAGTACCAGGATGGTTATGAATGCAAGTAACTTGAAATACCTTGCCTTTAGGCTCTCAACGGCATCCACAAGGGTATCGTCCTCCTGCTCTTCACGACTCAACTCATTACGAAAGAAGATAAACCCTGTCAAGGTTAGACCATAAATACCTGCAAGCACTTGAGCAGAAGTTGAGAACAAGTATAGAATCTGATTTTCGTTGAGCCTAAATAGGCTAGATAGTGTCCCCCAAGTGCTCGTCGCGCAAGACAAGAAAAGCCCTAATCCAAAGAAGGCCAGCATCAGCGTTCTTGGTTGTACTCGAATTCTCATGCAGACCTAACGCTGCCCCTGAGTGGCAGGCAAGGCATGTACAACGCACGCTAGGTTTTGGTGGTGGCCTGTCCACTCGAGGGGCTTGTTATGTGACACGCTCAAACGGAGCAGACAGTCTGGTCGCAAGGTCTTCTCCTAGGCTTGGGAATGAACTCATTATTTGACCGCGTGTAATCTTTGAAATTACTGGCTCGTAGGCGCGCAGAACCTTGATCGCATCTGGGTTATGTGATAAAAGCTCTTGGGCCAGTTCTGCAGCATCTGCATAGCATTGTAAACCGGGATTGAATTGCACCCCAAACGAATTCCTTACATACCTACCTGAGAATAAGGTTGCTAGCCCTTCTTCCAAAGTATTGGCTGAGCGGCCGCCCTGTGGAGACAGAAGGTGCACGCATTCATGAGCTAACTGATAGCAAGCACTGGGCCAATCACCAATCGCACTTGTGCTGAGTTGTATTGCAATATAGCCGCAATTGCCTGGATACCAGATCTGTGGTCCACTTTCTTGAAACTCAATACCAAGAATAGTGTATGACTTATCACGTTCGCCAAACTCGTCCTCGGCCATTCGAAGCATTTCTCCAAGCCTTGTAGTAAGTGTCCATGAGAAGCCGCCTTCAATTGGTGTTGCAATAAATTCATTCATTTGGGGAACCTCGTCACATAACGCTGCCCCTTAGTCGCAGGCAGTGAGCCTAGGGTGGCATAGCAGACAGTTTGCGGTGGCCTGTCCACTCGAGGGGCTTGTTATGTGGAGTCTGGGGCTGCATGACCAAGCTCTTCTGCCAGCCTTCTTTGAGAGGAGGACAGTGCAGGCCAGATGAGACGCACTCTACTGGGTTCCATATCCCTCAAGTCATCTCTGTACTTCTGCCTCTGCAAGCTGACTTTGAAAAATGAAGGAGAATGATCAATCTTGTTCTTTTGAAGGCGCCAAAGAACGACAAAGCCTGCTTAGGGGTTAAACACTTATTCTCAGCATAGTAATCCAGAGCATTATGCAGTATCTCGTTGTTCTCGGCTTCCGCAAGCCTCTCTAGGGCCTTGATGCAGGAGTCGAGACGCATCTGCTGTGTCAGTCGATCAAGCTTTTTCTTGGCCTGTTGCCCAGAGAGTCTGAGGCCATCTTCAAAAACAGATAGTCCAAACTTCAATATGCACTGGGAGCCAACCCATAAGACTTCTTTCGTAAGAGCATTCCGGATCATGAAATGGTACCGGAGTTGTTCTTGCTCGCACAGCTGGCATGTTTCAACTGGTTTTTCGTGATCTCTAATCTCATCGGTAAATGTCCATTCCTCAAACGCCTCAGGCAGTGACTCCGCCACCGAAAGAGGCAATATGTTCTCCCTCACTCGTTGTGGGTAGCTTCGTGGCTTGGTCATTCGTTTAGATCCACATAACGCTGCCCTTGTGTGGCAGGCAAAGACTCTAGTGATCAGAAAGGAATTGGTGGCGGCCTGTCCACTCCAAGGACTTGTTAGGCCACCACTATTCACTCTCAGTTGTTAGAACATTGTGATCAAGTCCCGGACTCCCGGGAGGATGAACGGCGCTCGGAAGGCAACTCTCGTTGCTGCTCTTGGCGAAACGCTTCTTTTAGCTCGCGTATCCCATGAGCAATCGGAGGAAGCTTGAATTCTCCAGTATAGACATTTGCCTCCACGCCTGATAGAATTACAGCCATTACTAGCGCTGTCAGGCAAGCCCCTACGACCTTGGTTCCAAGCTTAAGCGGGCTTTGCTTGGATATAGTCAAAAACTCCAGATCTAACTCATGCGATAGATTTGCGAGCCATAACGTGGTTACCTCTCTAGAAAGTGGAGCGAGCAAGTCCCCTTTTGCAAGTGCAATAGCCTCGTCAAGTGGTACATCCTTGGATTCGATTGAAGTAAGGCATGCGACGTACGCGGCTCGGAAGTAATAGAGAAAATATCCAAGCTCAAAAGCATTAACGGGTTCACCTTCTTCAGCCTCTTCAAACACTATCTCAACAGTCTCTTGATAGTTAAGGATTGAACCGGAAGACATGATTGGGGAAATGGACTGGGGTTCTTGATGCTATAGTAAGCCTAACGCTTATTGGATGGTTTCTGAGAACCACAGCCGAACAGACTCGGCAGTCCGTGAACCACGGCAACCTGGTCGATCGGATGCGGCACAAAGCAAGCAGCAATGCATGGTCTCGGCAGCCATGGTCCATCCATTGCATTGGTTAACGGGTCCGTGAACCACCTGTAGCGTCAGCTACAGGAGATCGGCGGGGCTGCGGACGCCCAGGGGATCACGATTCAGCACGTGGGTGTAAATCATTGTGGTGCTCACGTTGTGATGGCCCAGCAGTTCCTGGATCGTTCGGATGTGCCCGGCTCCAGAAGGCCCGGCCACCTTCCAGCAGCCGGGCCTCAGCCTCAGGCTCAGCAGACCGGCACGGTGCAGCCCGGCGCCCCCTTCAGCTTCCGAGCGAAGGCAAAGGCTTTCTCGGCCGGGATGAAGCGCATGCGCTTGACTGGCCGCAGATTCAACGCCGGAGCTGATGGCGGTGCTTGATGTGCTGGAGCCGGTAGGGGGGCTACTAGCGGAGGAACGCGACAAATCCCTGCTGAGGATCAAGAACAGCGGGGAAAGGATTTGGCTTGCAATGCTCGGCTGCAGCCACTCTCTCCCAACGCATCTTGAAGTTAGACATATTGAATGAAAGTTCATTGCCATTGCGCTGCTGACAACCGGGTTAGCGGTCAATAAGCGAGTCTGACGCTCAACGCACTATGGTCGCTCTCACCCTCTGGGCGACGAACGTCATGCCTGTAGGTACAGTCGATTACTTTGAAGTGCGATGAGACGAACGCGTGGTCAAACCACCGCTCAGGGTGTGATACTGACCTCGTCATGTAAGAGGCTTCCATCGCACCGTCATCGTGCTTCGCCCAATAGGCATGGCGGAGACCATGCGATTCATCCTTGTCGAAGAACCACACAACCGCATCATCCCATCGTCCTAGAGGATGTTCATCCGTGCTGCCTTGATCGCCCTTGCGCGACCATAGTTTGTCTCGATCAGCCTCCCAAGTCTGCTCCCTTGTCCACCCCCAACTACGAATAGGTAGTACGCCAGGAAAGAACTGAGGCTCGTTGAAGTCGCCTGTGACAATAAGCGGGCCGGGAGAGATCGTTTCAATGACACGCCGAAGCGCTTCTAGTGTGTAAATCTTGGCCCAGCCATTGTTGGATCCGTTCGGCGCATGGACGGTCAGGACGTCTACCGGCTCACCAGAGGCAATAGCAACCCGAGCGTGGCCAATGAGACTGGGGAATGGAGGAGGGTCGGATAGGCGGAGAGCGATTCGCTCCATCGGCCACTTACTCGCGATCAGATTTCCGTATGTTTTACCGGCATTGGTAGGATCGCCAGTGTGAATGCTTTGAAAGCCAAGGTCAGCAAGTCGTTGAATAAATTCCGCTGCGTGATGATGTTTCACCTCCTGCAACGTCAAGAGATCGGAATCCAGGCGACCATCGGCGATAAATGCATCGAGAACTTTTGCTGTCCGACCATTTACGTTCCACGTGAGCAGGGGGATGTTCATGTCTAGAATTCAGAGAGTCCCTCTGCGATGAGAAGGATAGTCACAAGGCCGAGATGGTGACAACATCCTGCTTCGCCTAACGCTGTCCCTGAGTGGCAGGCAAGAAGAATGAAGATTCAGCTGATTCCTTTTGGTGGCCTGTCCACTCGAGGGGCTGGTTAGACAGCCATTTTCGCATTGTCAGTAGCGCTGACATGTAGTTGCAAGCCTAGTGCCGAGATAACCTTCAATACCGTGGCTAATTCTGGATTTCCTGAAGAGGATAGGGACTTGTACAGACTCTCCCTGCCTAGACCCGCCTCACGTGCGATTTGGCTCATCCCTTTGGCCCTAGCAATATCGCCAAGAGCAGCGGCTACAAGCTGAGGATCTCCATCTTGAAGCGCAGCTTCCAAATAAGCCGCGACATCATCGGCAGTGGTTAGGTGTGCGGCCGGGTCCCAGATAGTCGTGATTGTTTTTGTCATTGAAGTCTCCTAGAGGTTGCGAGCAAGATGCTTAGCGAGACGAATATCCTGATCTTGAGAGCTCTTGTCCCCGCCTGCAAGAAGGATGACGATGGCCTCTCCTTGCATTGTCAGATAGATCCGATAGCCGGGGCCGTAATGGATTCTTAGCTCTGATACGCCCTCTCCTACAGGGCGAACGTCGCCTGGGTTGCCCAAGGAGAGACGCCTGATGCGAATGTCGATACGAGCTTTGGCTGTCCGGTCACGCAGGGAAGAAAACCACGTGGCATAGGCAGACGTCTCCCGGATCTCGAGCATGCTCCCACTGTATCCCAGGAGATACGAGGGGCGCAACCGGCTGCCTGGCCTGTCTAACTGTATTTCGGCGGGTCCGGTATCCCCTCCCTGCTCAGTGCCTGCGGCTGCATACGAGCCCTAAGTCTCCCAAGGCGATGGCTGAAATGCGTTCCAGCATAAGGCCCTTTCTGGCATTGCTCTATCGCTGACGGGAACTTGGGCGGGTCCGAGAGCCAAATGTTTGGGCCGCTACAAAAGGTCGACGGGGCTCATCACCCCGCAAGGGCCTCGATTCAGTACATGTGTATAGATCATCGTGGTCTTCACGTCGCTGTGCCCAAGCAATTCCTGGATCGTGCGGATATCCTGGCCGCGCTCCAGTAGATGAGTCGCAAACGAGTGGCGAAAGGTGTGGCAGCTGGCCGCCTTGCTGATGCCGGCACGCAGGATCGCCCGCTTCACGGCCTTCTGGATCACGGATGGGTCGATGTGGTGCCGGCCTTCCACTCTCGTCTTTGCGTCACGCCAGCGGTGGGCCTGTGGAAAGACCCATTGCCACCCCCATTCCAAAGCAGCATTCGGGTATTTCCTTCCCAGTGCCATTGGCAGCAAGACTCTCCCCCAACCTGCTTCCAGGTCTGCACAGTGAATCTGTCGCACCGCCTGTAGATGCGCCTGCAATGGCTCCGCGAGGCTGGTTGGAAGCACGGTGATCCGGTCCTTGTCCCCTTTGCCGCTGCGAACGGTCACGTGCCTGGCCTCGAAGTCCACGTCCTGGACCCGGAGCCGCAGGGCTTCCATGAGCCTCAGGCCGCCGCCATACAGCATCTGCGCCACGAGTTGTTCGGTGCCCTCGAGTTGTTGCAGCACAGCCTTCGTCTCTGCCACCGTGAACACCACCGGTAGCCGCTTGGGCTGCCTGGCACGGACCACTCCCTCCAGGTTGCCCACATCACCGCCCATCTCACGCGGATGGCGCATCCCGTGAAAGTGCAGAAATCGTTTCACCCATTGGGAATAGGTGCTGATCGTGCGGCGCGCGTAGTGCCGCACCTGTAGCTCCTCCCGGTATCGATCCATCAGCCTTGGGCCTTGACGAGGAGTCATGTCTGCGGTGCGGAACCACCTTCAGGGTTCCCCGCCCGGTCCCTGCCGCCCTCGCGCCAGCGTTGCCTCCAGTTCCCGGCGCCATTCGCCCGGCGCGAAGGTGTGCCAACGGCCGTGGCCGGGCAGCAGCCAGCGCACGTCCAGATCCAGCAACCGCTCCACCGAACGCAGCTGCTCCGGCCAGTTCCACCAGCAATAGCGTTGGGACGCCACCACCCCCGGCGGATCCACGCCCCACCAGAGGTGGTCGCCGCTGAACAGCACCTGCTTGGCGAACAGCACCGCCACTGAGCCGGCCGTGTGTCCCGGCACCGGCAGCACCAGCAGGTCGGCATCGAGCCGGATCGGCTCCGTGCCTTCGAAGCGGTGCTCCGCCTGCGGCGCGGCCTCCGCATCAGCGCTGTGGATCCAGCGTTCGGCGCCGAACCGCTTGGCCCAGGCCTGGTGATCGGCCACATCGTCGCGGTGGCTGAGCAGGATGCGGCTCACACCTCCCAGGGCCTCGATCCGGCGGGCCAGCGCTGCGCTCCAGCGCGGTGAATCGATCAGCACGTTGTCTGAGCTGCCATCGGGGCGTCGCCGGGTGATCAGCCAGCTGCTCGCCCCGAAGCTCTGGCGCGAGGCCCAGCCGCAGTAGTGCACCTCCCCCTGCGGCAGGCTCACCACCAGCGATGGGAAGCCATCGGCTGGTGTGAGCGCCAGCAGGTTCCGGCTGGTGCCGATCGCCCCCACCGGGCAGGCCTGCAGCGCCAGCAGGGCGGCGCGGGTCTCGACATCGCCCTGGGGCTGGGCCCAGACGTGCGAGCTGCTGCCGGTGGGGGCGAAGTGGGCCGGATCGAACTGCCAGCAGGTGCCGCAGTCGATGCAGCTGGCATCCACGTAGAAGGGGCCGCCCGCATTGGCGGCCAGGCGCTGGCTCGCACGGGCCATGGCGGTGAGGCAATACCACCCTCAGCCTGGTGGATCGCTCCGCTCTGGCCCACGGTCTCGTGCTGGGGCTTATAGAGCAACGGCACCCCGTTCCGGCCCGATGGACCCCCGCGCGGATCTCACCAGCCACTTTCTCCAGCTCGCCAGCGGTAACTGGGTCACCCAGATGATCCACGTGGCTGCCGAACTGGAGCTCGCCGACCATCTGGCCGCCGCCAACCCCGAGGGCCTGACCGCCGAGGAGCTCGCCGCCCAATGCGGCGCCGATGCCGATGCCCTGTTCCGGCTGCTGCGGGGCCTGGCCAGCCTGGGCCTGTTCGCCGAAACCGAGCCGCGCTGCTTCGTGCTCACCCCCCTGGCCGACCTGCTGCGCAGCGACCATCCCGCCTCCCAGCGCCAGTTCGTTCGGATGCTCGGCGGTGAGCACTACGACGCCTGGGCCGACCTGCTCCACAGCGTGCGCACCGGCGAGAGCGCCTTCCGCCACCATTACGGCGAACCCGTCTTCCCCTGGTACGGCCACAACCCCGAGCGCGGCGCCATCTTCGACGGCGCCATGACCGACTTCTCCCGCGTGGAGACCCAGGGCCTGCTGGCGGCCTACGACTTCAGCGCCATCACCCACCTGGTCGACGTGGGCGGTGGCCGGGGTCAGCTGCTGCAGGCGGTGCTGCGCCACCACGGGCACCTGCGCGGCACCCTGTTCGATCAGCCCTCCGTGGTGGAGCCGGTGGTGGTTGCGCCGGAGCTGGAGGGGCGCTTCCAGGTCGCTTCCGGCGACTTCTTCCACTCCGTGCCGGCTGGAGCTGACGCCTACCTGCTCAAGCACATCCTCCACGACTGGGGCGATGACGCCTGCCTCACGATCCTGGGCCACATCCGCGCCGGCCTTGCCCCCGGCGGCCGGGTGCTGATCCTCGAGCAGGTGATTCCGCCGGGCAACGATCCGGCCCCCGCCAAGATGCTCGACCTGAATATGCTCGTGATGACCGAAGGTGGCCGCGAGCGCACCCCCGGCGAGTACGCCCAGCTGCTGGAGCGGGCCGGCCTGCGTCTTGAGGCGATCACCGCCACACCGTCGCCGATCAGCGTGGTGGAGGCGGTGCTGGGCTGAAGCTCATGGGGTCAGCCTCAGCCCCCGAGGTAGGCCATCTCTGCCGGAGTGGCTCGGCCCGCGGTCGTGCCAACGGCCTCCCTACGTTCTTCGCTGTAGCGGTCCTGCCGCTGTTGCCAGAGTGCCCCGATCGCAGCCCGCAGTCCCGCCGCATCCGGCGCTGCGGCTGTACTTGGCCGGAGCCAGGGTTTGAGGTCGCTGCCGCCGCTGGCGAACAGGCAGGTGTAGGCCACGCCGTCGGAGGTGACCCGCAGGCGATTGCAATCGCCGCAGAAGGGGGCGCTGATCGAGGCCACCACCGCCACATGCAGCGGCGCGGCGCCGGCTGAAGACCCTGGGTTGTCGAGGTAGCGCCAGCGGCTGGCGGTGCCCTGGGCCGGACGCCCCACCGGTTGCAGCGGCCAGTGGGCTCCGATGCGCCGCACCATCTCGGCGGCGCTGAGCACCTGCTGCGGGTCCCAGCCGTTGCGGTTGCCCACATCCATGAACTCGATCAGGCGCAACTCCACCCCCCGCTGACGCGCCAGGGCCGCCAGCGGGATCAGCTGGTCGTCGTTGCGGCCGCGGGCGATCACCGCGTTGAGCTTCAGCTCCCCCCGGGCCGGATCGAAGCCGGCGGCGCGGGCATGCTCGATCGCCTCCAGCACCCGCTGCAGCAGCCGCTCCCCCCGTGCCGCCTCGGCCTTTGCAGGCGGGGCGGTGCTGTCCAGACCGGCCATCCGGGCCACGCTGGCGCCATCGGTGCCATCAAGGCTGAGCGTGATCCGATCCAGCCCGGCCTGCCGCAGCGCCCTGGCCCGTTCCGCCGTGAGCAGCGCCCCGTTGCTGGTCAGGGCGATCTCGCGCAGCTGGCTGCCCTGGCCGCGGTTGCTTTGTCCGCTGGCGGCACCACCTTTCAGCGGCTGCAGGCTGCTGATCAGCTCCTCGAGCGGTGCATAGAGCAGTGGCTCCCCGCCCGTGAGCCGCAGCGAGGAGAAGCCCAGCCCGGCGGCGGTTTCGATCAGCTGCCGCCGTTCCGCCAGGGTCAGCAGCTCGGGCGGATCCCGATCGTCCGGGCAGCAGTAGGGACAGGCCAGGTTGCAGCGGGCCGTGAGCGACAGCCGCAGCACCCCCGGCGCGCGGTGGTGGCGATCGAGCAGAGGGACTGGGGGGTCTGAGGCGGCAGGGTCCACGCGGGCATCAGCCCTTGAGGCTTCGGCTCCGCCCAGCCTGCCGGGTTCCGCCTTGGGCTGGCGAGTCACGGCCCGGCTGCCTTGTCCGGTCGTGCGGCTGGCCCGTCGTGGGGCCAGTCGTGCGGATGGTTGCAGTTCCTCAGCTGGGAGGGCTCCAGCCTCACCGGCAGCACCGGCTGGCGATCCAGCCAGCCCTGCAGGCGGCGATGGCCCAGTGCCAGCCAATCCTCCAGATCGCGGCGCACGGTTGGCGTGTTCGGGTAGACCCCCAGCAGGGGCTGCAGGCGCTGGCCGTCGTGGGCGAGGCAGAACTGGTGGGGGTGTTGGTCTGCGGCTTCGAGCAGCTGCCGCAGGCTCTGGGTCTCCAGCCAGGGCATGTCCACTGGCATCAGCAGCAGGATTGCGTCGTCCGGGTGCCGGTGCATCAGCCGCGCCAGGGCCCGCAGCGGCCCTCGCCAGGGGGGTGGTTCCTCGAAGCAATCCAAGGGCACGCCCAGGGGCTGCGCCAACCCTGCGGCCAGGGCCAGGTGGGACGAATGGCGGCTGCAGAGGGTGATCGGCTGCTCCAGGGCGGCCAGCCGCCGCAGCCCCCGCTCCAGCCAGGTGCCGCCGGCCGGATGGGGCAACAGGGCCTTGTCGCGGCCCATGCGGTGGCTGTCACCACCGCTCAGCAGGCAGCTGCGCAGCAAGGATCAGCACTGCTCAGCCGGTGGATTTCGGCAGTAGCTGTTGCTTGCGAGGATCACGCTGCCGTCCACAATCGTCAGAGGTCTTGTCATGACATTCGCTGATCAGATGGCTTGAGAATGCCAAGGAGGGTGGCTGAACCATTGCTCTGTCTTCCTTGTCTGTCTTCCTGGATCGATACAAGCAGCGATGCAGTCCGGCATGAAGGCTGCTCGATGACCATCCGTAACTGTGGCTACATCGCGGGTTTGGTGTGAGCTGGTCTAATGCCTGAGCGGTTGGCATGGTGCGCCGCTCAAAGGCTCCGCCCGATTTTCGAGAGGTGAGGGTCGCCATCTTGATTTCACATGCTTGCCGAACTCTGGTCACTCCAGGGCAGATATAAGACACTGCATCTCACCTGGTTTGCCTTTTTCCTTACTTTCGTTGTCTGGTTCAACCTTGCACCCCTGGCCACCACGGTCAAGGCCGAATTTGGGCTCAGCGTTCCTCAGATCCGCACCCTGGCGATTTGCAACGTTGCCCTGACAGTGCCCGCCCGCATTCTGATTGGAATGCTGCTCGACAAGTTTGGACCCCGAATTACCTACTCCACGTTGTTGGTGTTTTCGGCGATCCCCTGTCTGATGTTTGCGGCCGCTCAGGATTTCAACCAGCTGGTTGTGGCCCGCTTGTTGCTTTCTATCGTGGGCGCCGGGTTTGTGATCGGCATCCGAATGGTGGCTGAATGGTTTCCCCCCAAGGAGATTGGCGTTGCCGAAGGGATTTATGGCGGCTGGGGAAATTTCGGCTCGGCTTTCTCTGCCTTGACCCTGGTGATCGTGGCCGGCTGGCTGTCATTCTCCGGCGGTTTTGAAGTGGATGGTGCTGTTCTGAACTGGCGAGGTGCAATTGCCTTGACGGGCATCATTTCGGCCGTCTATGGATTGATTTATTATTTTAATGTCACCGATACGCCCCCCGGAAAAACTTATCAAAAGCCCCTTAAGACTGCTGGTCTCGAGGTGACATCGATCAAGGATTTCTGGGGTCTGATCGGCATGAATGTGCCCTTCGCGGCGATCCTGGCGGTGCTGGCCTGGCGCCTCCAGAAAGTGAAGTTCCTTGATGCGGGTGGATATACGATTGCCCTGCTCCTGGTGCTGGTTTTCTTTGTCTTCCAGACCTGGGGCATTATCCGAACCAACAAGGCCCTGATCCTGGGTCAACGCACCTACGACAAGGACGATCGCTATCAGTTCAAGCAGGTGGCGATCCTGGAGCTCACTTATATCGTCAATTTCGGGTCCGAGCTGGCGGTGGTGTCGATGCTTCCCACCTTCTTTGAAACCACCTTTGACCTTCCCAAGGCAACGGCGGGCATCCTGGCCTCCGCTTTTGCCTTCGTGAACCTGATCGCCCGACCTGGCGGCGGCCTGCTGTCCGACAAGCTCGGTTCACGCAAGTCGACCATGGGATTTCTCACCATCGGCCTGGGTATCGGCTATCTGGTGATGAGCATGATCAAGCCCGGCACTTTCACCGGCAATGCTGGCATTGCCCTGGCCCTGGTGCTCACGATGGCCTGCTCGTTCTTTGTGCAGGCTGGCGAAGGCTCCACCTTTGCCATGGTGCCTCTGGTCAAGCGCCGGGTCACCGGCCAGATCGCTGGCATGGTCGGGGCTTACGGCAATGTGGGGGCCGTGGCTTACCTCACGATCTACAGCCTGCTGCCCGTCTGGATGGGTGGCGCTTCGGCGGAGCCTTCGCCTGAAGTGATTGCTGCCTCCAACAGTGCCTTCTTCCAGATCCTGGGAGTGGCTGGCTTGATCGTGGGCTTCATGTGTTACTTCTTCCTCAATGAGCCCAAGGGCTCCTTCGCTGATCAGCATGAGGGTGAAGCCGTTGCTGCCGCCTCCCCCGCGGGCTGATTGCCCGCTGTTTTGAGGCCTGGTTCTCCACCACGACCGTCGACATCAGGCAGGCCGATGGCCTGCCTTTTCCATTGTGATCGTTGTCTGTTCATGGTTGATTCCGCTGCCTCCTCCCTGCGCTCCCAGTGCCCCTATTGCGGAGTTGGGTGCGGGCTTGAGCTGATGCCGCCGGCCTCGAAAGGCAAGCCCACCCGTCGAGGTGACGATGGCCTGCCGGTCTGGGGTGCCCGGGGCGATCGGCAGCATCCCTCCAGTCTCGGACAGGTCTGCGTCAAGGGAGCCACGGTCTGCGACACGCTGGATGGGGGAAGGCAGCTGCAGCCCCTCTATCGCGCCAGCCTGGATGATCCGTTGGCGCCGATCTCGTGGGATCTGGCCTTGGATCGGATTGTGCACCAGATCAAGGCGAGTCTGGCTGGCAAGGGGGCAGACGCGATCGCCATGTATGGCTCCGGCCAGTTTCACACCGAGGACTACTACCTCGCCCAGAAACTGTTGAAGGGGGCGATCGGTACCAACAATTTTGATGCCAATTCACGCCTGTGCATGAGTTCGGCTGTGGCCGGCTATGCCCGCAGCCTGGGCTCTGATGGCCCGCCCTGCAGTTATGACGACCTTGACCACTGCGGCGTCGCCTTTCTGATCGGCACCAACATGGCGGAGTGCCATCCGGTTCTGTTCCAACGTCTGCTCAAGCGCAAACGGCGCCAGCCTGGATCCCTGCAGCTGGTGGTGGTGGATCCGCGCGCCACCGCCACCGCTGCCGCCGCCGATCTGCATCTGCCGATTCGCCCAGGCACCGATCTCGTGCTGCTGCACGGAATTGGCCATCTGCTGTTGCGGCAGGCATGGATCAATTTTGAGTTCATCGAGGGGGAAACCGAGGGTTTTGCGGCCTATGCGCAGTTGATCCAGGCCTGGACTCCCGATCGGGTGACGCGGATCTGTGGCATCACCGAGGAGCAGTTGCAGGCTGTGGCCTCCCTTTGGGGTGGTGACGGTCCGGTGCTCAGCCTCTGGTCCATGGGCGTGAACCAGAGCGTCGAAGGCACTGCCACCGTGGCGGGGATCATCAACCTGCATCTGATCACCGGTCAGATCGGCCGTGTCGGCGCCGGACCGTTCTCGCTCACGGGACAGCCCAATGCGATGGGGGGGAGGGAGGCCGGTGGCCTCTCCCATCTCCTGCCCGGCTATCGCACGGTCGCGGATCCTCTGCATCGCCGGGCGGTGGAGCAGGTCTGGGGGTTCCAGCCTGGTGCGATCAGCCCCGCCCCCGGGCTCACGGCCTGGCAGCAGGTGGAAGCGATGGAGGCGGGCGAACTCGATCTCTGGTGGGTCGCCGCCACCAATCCGTTGGTGAGCCTGCCCAATCTTGAACGGGTCAAGGCGGCGCTGCTGCGTTGTCCCCTGGTGGTGGTGAGCGAGGCCTATGCGGAGACGGAAACAGCTCAGTACGCCCATCTGATCCTGCCCGCTGCCCAGTGGAGCGAGAAGGAGGGTGCCATGACCAACTCCGAGCGACGGGTCACCCTCTGCCCCTGCTTCCGCCCCGCTCCCGGCCAGGCGCGTGCCGATTGGCAGGTGTTTGCCGAGGTGGGTCGCCGCCTTGGTTTTGTGGATCAGTTCACCTATGCCTCAGCCGCTGAGGTCTATGCCGAGTTCGTGCAGCTCACCGCCGGTCGTCTTTGCGATGTCTCCGGTCTGAGCCACGATCTTCTCCGTCTGGAGGGGCCCCAGCAGTGGCCCTTTCCGATCGGCACCGAGCCCACCACCGAAGCCCGGCGGCTGTACACCGATTGGCGCTTCGCGACCCCCAGTGGGCGCGCCCGCCTGATCGCCGAGCAGCCGCTGGGGCTGGCGGAACCCCCCAGTGAGGCCTATCCCCTGGTACTCACGGTGGGGCGCTACCTCGGCCACTGGCACACCATGACCCGCACGGCCCGTGTTCCCCGGCTCACGGCGATGCATCCCGAACCCCTGCTGGAGATCCATCCCGACGATGCGGAGTCCCTGGGGCTGGAGAGCGGAGCCCTGGCCTCGATCACCTCGCGGCGGGCCAGCATCACCGCCAGGGTCGACATCACCGAACGGATTCGGCCAGGCACGGTTTTTCTGCCGATGCACTGGGGATTCATGCAGGAGCAGGCCTGTGAAGTGAATGCCCTGTTGCATGAGCAGGCCTGCCCGATCTCGAAGCAGCCTGAACTCAAGGCAGCGGCGGTGTGTGTGCGGCGGCGCAGTCGCGAGCAGCTTCAGGGGAAGATTTCCGCCAGCGCAGCCGCCAGGTTGTGATGGTCGTGCCCGGGGCGGGCCAGCTTGCAGAGGGCGAAGCGTTCCAGTTCCGACAGGGCAAGCCAGCCCTCCGGCGTGAGGCTGTATCCCAGCTCGGCGGCCGCCGTCGTTGCCGCCATGGGCGGTTCACCTCCCTGCTGCCATGGTTCCTGGCTGGCTACCGGCAGGTCTGTGGCTTCGCCATCCGGCATCTCCCGGGTGCACTGCTTCAGATGGGTGGCCAGGGCCCGGAGTGCCTCGGCATCGTCGCCCCAGAGCACCAGCTCCTGCCGCGCCGCTTCGGGCATCGCCAGCCAGTGGCTGAGGCGAAGTTTGATGCCGGCCAGATCAAGTTTGCGCCTCACACAGAGAGGGATGCAGCGCCAGTTGCCGACGAAGTCGTGCTCAAAATCAAAGCAATGGCTGCCCTGACTGGCCTGGTCAGGACGCATCGGCCCTCCACTGGATCAGACGCTGCAGCTGGGTCAGACCGGCGCCGCTGTTCACCAGGTTCCGGGCCATGGCCAGGCCACGCTCGAGATCGGCCTGCACCCCCGCCAGAGAGAGATAGACGCCTGCATTCCAGATCAGAGCCGTTGTCAGCGGGCCCTGTCCGCCCAGGGCCGCCAGCGCCTGTTGACTCCAGCTGTCCAGCTCGAGCCAGGGCACATCGTTGTCGTAGCAGCCATGGTCACGGGGATGGAGGATCATCCGCTCGATCTGGTCACCCCGCGCACGGGCGGTGATGCAGGCCCGGCTGATCGGCAGGTCTGTGCTGCCTTCCAGGCCTTTCACGGTGATCACCTCCTCCTCGCCCGTCAGATCCAGTGCTTTCCATGCCCGCGATTCGGTGGGGGGATGCACGAAGCCGCTCACCAGGAGATGGGGACCGCGGTGGGCGGTCCAGAGCAGTTCGAGGCTGGCGACGGGTGGGCGCTTCCCCAGATCTTCCCGAATCTCGGTGAGCCGCTCCGCCAGGGGAAAATGATCGGGCTGATGGATCAGGGCCAACCGCTGCTGAGTGAGCCCCTCCTGAACGGTGGCCAGCGGCAGGTGCAGCAGATCGAGGCCCAGGGAGGCGAACAGTTCCATGGCCGTCACCCCGTATTTGACCGGCATCCGGCTTCCGCCCTGCAGCACCACCGGCAGGCCGGCGGCAGCCAGCACCAGGCTGGTCAGCGGGTAGATCGGCGCTGTGCGGGTGCGGCCATCAAAGGGCATGCCGAAGCTGACCGCTCGCTCAGTGGTGTGGAGGGCGGGGCCGAGGTCCCTGTAGAGATCCAGCATGCCGGCGAGTTCCTGGGTCTCCGGTCGTCGAATCCGGTGGGCGATCAGGAAGGCACCGATCTGGGCTGGACTGGCCAGGCCGCGCAGCATCAGCTCCAGAGCATCCCGCGCTTCGCTGCGGCTGAGGCCCTGGCTGGTGTGCTCACCGCTGCCGATTTTCTTGAGATAGAGCTTGAATCGCTGGCGTTCATCACTGGGCTGTCTGGCAAATGCTGCTGCGGCTTCCAGGGTGGTCGTGGGATCTGGCGCGGGATTCGAGGTGGCTGGCATCAACATGGACGGTCGGCACTGAATCCACCAGCACCAGTATTTTCCACAGCTGAATGCGGAACTGTGCGGGTTGTGGCCTGAGCCGCACGGGGCCCAAGCGGACGGTGTCAGCCCATCACTGCGAAGAAGTATCAAGCGATACTGATTCTTTCCTGAAGAGGCGAGGGGGCGATCAGGTCGATCGGTTCGGTACCAACCATTGCATCGAGGCGCGTCGTGGGCCGAGAGAGTCACCCGAACGTCCCCTGTTCCCGTGCGTCTCGCCGCTTCCTTTGGACTGTTGCTCGGTGTCCTGCATGGCTGGAGCGTTCTGGATCTGAGGGCCTCCCAGGCGGCCGCCCCCTTCGCAGGCCTCTCGGAGGCGGCGCCTCTCCAGGATTCGGGCCGCTCATACTGACGCCATTCATCAGCTTGGTTGCTGCCATGGCTGCGCCGCTGCAGGTCACCCGCGCCCAGGCCTCGCCCCTGGGGGTGGCCCTCGCCTTCCTTGGCATGTTCGTGGTGGGCTCGCTCGCTGTTCAGCTGCTGGCTTCGCTGCCGCGCTCCTCGGGAGCGGCTTCCCGGTCGGCTCCGGCGCCGGTGATTGCCCATCAGGCGACGCTCTGGCAGACCCTCGGCGAACGCTGAGTCTCGGCGGGTCGGATTCAGGGAGTGTCCCGGGCCAGCCTGGTCTGGGAGCTGGGATGGGGGCGCGGCGAGATTCCGTAGCGGTAGTGACACGAGCCCTGAAGCTTCCGCCTCAGGATGTGGCGATCGCGTGATTCGGGTACTGGCGCTGCTGTTTCGGCTGCCGTCTCCGACGACTCTTGCCGGCTGCGTATCCCTCATTGGCGCTCGCCGGCCCCACCGCTCTGCTGGATGCCGGCGTGGTGGGGCTTTCGAGGTCACGTCATCCCTCCGCCGCTTCCTGTTCCGGCGCCGTATGGGCGCGCTACTTCTTTATGCAGACCCCTCCCGTAACCGATCTGTCAGCTGAGCCCAAGCTCAGTAAACTCGAGCAGGCCAAAGCCGACTTCTGTGGCCTCGATCTGGAGCCCCAGCTTGCAGATCTCGCTCTACAGGGGTGGGAATCCCTGGATGAGGCCACCCTCACCATTCATCTCAAGTGGCTGGGCATCTTTTTCCGGCCGGTTACGCCGGGGCGCTTCATGCTGCGGCTGCGGCTGCGCAATGGTGTGATTCAGGCGGAGCAGTTGGAGGTGCTGGCCGAAGCCGTGGATCGCTGCGGCGAGCATGGCAGCGCCGACATCACCACCCGCCAGAACCTGCAGCTGCGGGGGTTGTTGTTCGAAGACATGGCCCCGCTGCTGGCGGCGATGGAGCGGGTGGGCCTCACCAGCCGTCAATCCGGCCACGACAATCCCCGCAACATCACCGGCAATCCACTGGCCGGCATTGATCCCGAGGAGGTTTTCGATACACGACCACTGGTGAGCGCGATTCAGGAGCGGCTCTTCGCTCCGGATGGTCCCCGCAACCTGCCCCGCAAGTTCAATGTGGCGGTGGGAGGGGCGCCAGACAGTTTCCTTCTGCATAACGATCTTGCCTTTCTTCCGGCCTGGAGCGGTGGGGCCAGTGGTGGTGAGCTTGGCTTCACGGTGATGGTTGGAGGCTTCTTCTCCGCCCAGCGCAATGCCCTGGCTCTCCCGCTGGGCGTGTGGCTTCCTCCGGAGCACTTGCCCACATTCACGCTTGCGGTGCTTCGCCACTTCGAGGATCAGGGCAACCGGGAGGTGCGCAACAAGAGCCGGTTGATGTATCTGATTGATGCCCTGGGGCTCGACGACTACCGCACCGCCGTGCTCGCCCGGTTCGCTGCATTCGCCGGTATCGCGGCGGCCGACACGGTCCGGCCGCACGATGGCAGCAACCTCGTCTGCCGCGCCCCGCGTGATGGTCTGGGGGTGCATGCCCAGAAGCAGGACGGCCTGCATTGGGTGGGCCTGCATGTGCCGATGGGCCGGTTCCGTGGCGCCGACCTGTTTGAGCTGGCGCGCCTGGCGTGCACCTATGGCAGCGGAGAGCTGCGTCTGACCGAAGCCCAGAACGTGCTGTTGCCGAATGTGCCGACTGACCGCCTGGAGGCGCTGCAGCAGGAGCCGCTGCTACAACGCTTCCGTCTCGATCCCGGAGCCCTGCAGGCCGAGGCGGTGAGCTGCACCGGCAATGCCTACTGCAGCTTTGCCCTGATCCCCACCAAGGGCCTGGCCCAGGATGTTCTCGATGCGCTGGAGACGAGGATCGATCTCCCTGAGGCTGTCCGCATGCACTGGACCGGTTGCCCCAACGCCTGCGGCCAGCCCTACATGGGTCAGATTGGCCTGATGGGTGCCAAGGCTCGCAAGGATGGCGAGATGGTGGAGGCCGCCAAGATCTTTCTGGGAGGTTCCATCGGCCAGGAACCGAAGCTGGCGGAGCTCCACGACAAGGGGGTCCCGCTCACCGACCTGACCGATGTGTTGGAGCAGCTGCTCCTGGAGCGCTTCGGTGCCACGCCGAAGGCTGCCTGACCGCCCCCGGCCACCAGGCAGGGCGACGCCAGCCGTGCTGCTGGCGTTGCTCCTGCCGCCAGACCCGATCGATCGCCTCCAGTGCGGCGGTGTCGTGGGGGTCCTGCCCGCCGTAGAGGAGACGGGTGAGCCGCTCAGGGTCGAATCCCATCAAGGCCGCTTCCTGCCACAGGCGGCTGCTACGGGCCGTATCGCCGAGGGCGAACTGGGCTCGATCGAGATCGCGCACCCATCGGAACAGCAATTGCCGCTCCTTGAGCGCATCCAGTCCGTCGAGCTCCGCCCCTGACGCCGAAACGCTGGCCGATTGCACCCCAACGCCGCGCTGTCGTGCCCGATCGAGCCCTGGGTCTGCGGTGGTCCGGATCATGCGATTGGCCATGGGGTCGTTCGAGCAAGCCTGCACTTGTGATAGACGCCATGGACGCCACCACCCTCTCCATCACATCAAACGTATCGATGGCTACGGTTTCTGAGCCAGGGTGGTGCCCGCCCCATCCCCGTGCCATGCCGGAGCTGTTGCCGCCACCGGGCAGTCCGGAACGCTGGCCCTGGCTTCAGCAGCTGCGCCGCCGGCCGAGTCTGGATCTTGAGCCCTGGTTGGTGGCGATTGAAACGGGCCGATTGCAGCCGGAGGCCGATCTTCTGGCCGTGTTGGCGGAACGCGTCGACGGCCAGGCCACGGTGCGCCTGCTGGCCTGGTGGTTGGCGGAGCCCAGCGCTGATCCGGAGTGCCTGTCCGTGATCGCTCGGTTGCGCCATCCCGGCTGTGCTGGGCTGCTGCGCCAGGCCCTGGCGACGGCTTCCTCCGACCGTCAGGAGCTGCTGGTGCCGCTGCTCGGCCATCAGCGGGATCCAGCTGATTTCAACCGGCTGCGCTCCCTGGCCCTCGAGCCAGGGCCGTTGCTGTTGCGCCGGGCAGCACTCGAGGGTCTGGCCCTGGGACTGCCGGCATGGCCCACCGAATCCCTGCGGCAGGTGCTGCGGAGCTGCGCCGTTGATCTCGATCCCCTCCTGGCGGGGGCAGCCGTGGACCTTCTGGCCCGGCTGCCGCACGGCCGCCGCAGCCTGTCTCACCTCGATCCGTCGCGGCTGGACGGGGCCGTGGCCAGGCGGCGGCAGCGGCGCCTGGCC